>CAYNRI010000075.1:0-13341 GCA_964399575.1 uncultured Rikenellaceae bacterium | reverse complement strand
ACAAGGATCATCATACTTATAAGGACAACAGGAAGTAGTATCCCGTTTATTACCTGCGACCACAGAGATATCGGTATCAAAGGAGCATTTGGTATCAGAATTATAACAACAGAAATTATCAGGATGCCGGTATAGAGTATGTAAAATTCCCTTGCTTCATCCCATTTCTTATCGATGCCTGCCTCAAAGCCGAAAGCCTCACAGACAAAATATGCAGTCGCAAGAGGCAGAATAGTAGCAGAAAATATGGATGCAATGAAAAGACCGAATGCAAAGACGTAAGAGGCCAGATTCCCTGCAAGGGGTCTGAGTGACATAGCTGCGTCCTTGGCTTCATTTATAACAATACCGTTGGGATATAAAGTAGATCCGCAGGCAACCATTATAAAGAAAGCCACAACAACAGTAATAACACACCCGACAACAAGATCCGCCACTGTGTATTTATAATGTTTCATTTTCAGTCCTTTCTCAATTACAGTCGACTGCATGTAGAACTGCATCCATGGAGCTATTGTAGTACCAACGAGAGCTATTACCATTGTCATACTGCCTGTGCTGAGTTCAAGCTTCGGGTTAATTACTGCCGAGCCGATCTCTTTCCAGTCAGGCTTTCCCATAATTGCCGAAACAATATACGTAAGCAGCGACATACTGAAGATCAAAAAAATACGTTCAGCTATCTTATATGTCCCCTTCACAACCAGCAACCATACCATTATAGCAACAACAGGCACTGATATATATTTTGTGATCCCGAATACTTCCATACTGCCTGCCACTCCTGCAAACTCAGTTGTAGTATTACCGATACCTGTTAAAAGCAGGCCGATAAAAATAAAAAAGGTGATTTTAATACCCGCATTTTCCCTTATCAGGTCAGCAAGACCTTTGCCGGTGACTATCCCCATCCTCGCATTCATTTCCTGAATAACAACAAGGACTATAAAGGAGGGTATTAGTGTCCAGATCAGTCCATATCCATACTGAGCTCCTGCAATCGAGTAAGTCGTTATACCTCCTGCATCATTATCAACACTGCCGGTGATTATCCCGGGCCCCAGTATCATCAGGAAGATCCCCAGCCTTCTGAAAAAATTACGACGTTTTAGCCTTACGAATTCCATTCAGTCAAGTAATTACCTTTTTCTAGTCTTTCGTTCACTTATCAGATCCTCAACAACGTCGTCAACAACAACCATACCCTGGAGCTGTTCGTTCTCATCGACAACAGGTACTGCAAGCAGGTTATATTTCGATACGATCTCCGCAATAGCGCTCGTTTTCTGGTCATCATACAGTGAAACTGGTTCCGACTTCATTATTTCACTTAGTGTTTTACCCGGTTCCGATACAACAAGATCCCGTAATGTAAAGGTCCCTATAAGTTTATCATCCTCCTCTGTAACAAACATGTTATATAGTTCAGGAGCTTCCGGTTTTTTTATCCTCAGATCATTAAGTACCTCTTCAATAGTTTTGGTTCCGGTGAAGGAGAGATAATCAGTTGTCATAAGACTCCCGACAAGATTGTCATCATATTCAAGCAGTTCCCGGACCTCCTGTGATGATTCAGCCTCCATTTCCTTCAGAAGAAGTTCAGCTTTGTCATCTTCAAGTTCATCAAGTATATCAGCCACTTCATCTGCCGGCATTTTTTCAAGTACATCAGCTACCTTTCCAACGGGGAGACTTTCAATAATGTGCACCTGGGCACTGGGCTCGAGCTCTTCGAGCACATCAGCAGCTTTCTCCTCATCAAGGGCAGAAAAGACAGATGTACTCGATTTTTTCCCGAGGTCCTCCAATATATCAGCAAGATCTGAGGGATGAAGAGTGTGCAGTTTAGCATAGCTCTTCGAAAGCATTATATTCAGGTTGGAGAAATCAATTGCCTGCACATCATCCCACAAAATATATTTGGTGGGGATGCTGACACTAAAAAGAGAAAGAACTTTCTTTATGGGATTTGATATGCCTATCCTGCGAAGAAGTCCGTCAATCCCGACATCTACAGCAACGGCAAAAGTTCCGGTGGGAAGTGTGGCAAGCCGTACATCATTAACCCTTACAAGCTTACGTCCGTTCATATCGACAATCTGCTTGTCGAGGATGCTATCTACAAGAAAAAGTCCGTTCTCAACAGCTTCCTTTCCCAGTTCTTCAAGGCCTGAACATGTTACATTAAGCATCTCCCTGGCCTTAACAACACGGAAAGTCCTGAATGAATAAATTTTTACGCTTTTCCTGATCTTCAGTTTTATTCCTGTCACCATCTGCTGCTCCGGCTCATTCTGTGCGGAAGGAACAGCCCCGATAAGAAGATCCTTAATGATACCGATTGCATCGCCATCAGCACCAAAAGCTTCTTTCCCAATTATTCCGCTTAAATAAAATGTTGTGAGTAAAGTCATTGCCACCTCCTTTCTGCTTCTGATGCAGACACGGGTGGCCATACTGTTCCGGCCGCTCTCTGCTTCAGAGCTTAGTTTAATATATTCGCCGGATAGTCGTCCATTTGTTACTGAAATTTATTTCGGGCGTAAAAGTAAAATTCATATCCAAACTTTCCAAATTAATTAAAGGGAAAGTTATATACTTTTAAGCTTCAACATTCAACCAATTAAATCAGGTCGCAACTATAATATAAAAGGGATCAGAGCTTTCCTTCCGGATGGATATTCCGTGAATACTTCCCGGTACCACTTATTTGAACTGATTGCCCTTGGCAACAGATTCGCTATTGTAAAGACAAAGAAAGACAAACCCGGCAAGGACCATGTCATTAATGCCCATCAGCATCCATGCCCATTTAGATCTTATTTCCTCACCCCATCCTTTTCTCAGGAATTTTCCGTAAGGAGCAGAGATGAATAAAAGCAGGATAAAAACTATAACTGCTGAAATAAATATAGTGAGCAAAGAATCCTGTACAATGTGTCCATTTCAAATTCTGCTTTATTTATTTTGTCATATTACTTTTGTTAAATCCTGAGTCAAATATCTTACTATTCAAACATAAAAATCAGTTTTTATGTAATATTTTCTTTTTTCATATATTTACCCCTGATTTAAAACATACACAGTTGAGAATTCTTTCAGAAAAACTTTCAAAATACGATGCCCCCCAGAAAGCGATGGAGGCAGGTATTTACCCCTATTTCAGGGAAATTGAATCAGACCAGGACACTGTTGTAAGGATCAAGGGAAAAGATGTTCTCATGTTCGGGTCTAACAGTTATCTCGGGTTGACAAACCATCCTAAGATTAAGGAAGCAGCCAAAAAAGCCATTGACAAATATGGTACGGGATGTGCCGGATCGAGATTTCTTAACGGCACCCTCGATATTCACATTGAGCTTGAAGAAAGGCTGGCCAACCTTGTCGGAAAAGATGCTGCGCTTTGTTACAGCACTGGTTTTCAGGTAAATCTGGGAGTAGTATCCGTTCTTACAGGACGCCTCGACAGTGTTCTGCTTGATGAGCTTGATCATGCATCAATAATTGAAGGCAGCCGGCTGTCTTTCTCGAAAGTTATGAAGTTTGCTCATAATGATATGAACTCCCTTGAAAGCAAGCTTAAGAAATGCGACTCAGGAACTCTGAAACTGATAGTTGCCGATGGAATATTTTCAATGGAAGGAGATATAATAAAACTGCCTCAGGTAGTGCAGCTGGCAGATAAATACGGCGCAACAATAATGATCGACGACGCCCATTCAATAGGAGTCCTTGGGGAAAATGGCTCAGGAACTGCCTCGCATTTCGGGCTTACCGATAAAGTGGATCTGATAATGGGGACCTTCTCAAAATCGCTTGCCTCACTCGGAGGGTTTATTGCTGCAGATAAATATACTATTAACTATATAAAACATAATTCCAGGTCACTCATCTTCAGCGCAAGCATGACTCCGGCATCAGCAGCCTCAGTGCTTGCTGCTATCGACATTATGGTGAACGAACCTGAAAGGATCAGCCATCTGTGGGAAATCTCAAATTATGCCCTCAGATGTTTCAAGGAAGCAGGCTTTAATACAGGAAAATCAGAGACACCCATAATTCCACTCTTTATACGCGATGACATCAAAGCACTTATGCTCACCCAGAACCTGCTGTCCGACGGAATTTTTGTAAATCCTGTGGTATCTCCTGCTGTCCCTAAAGAGGATTGTCTTATAAGATATTCACTGATGGCAACACATACAAGGGAGCAGGTCGAAATCTCTGTTGAGAAAATCACAAAAGCGGCTAAAGCTTTGGATATCCTTGCATAATATTCCACGCCGGAGAGTTATAGCAATGCTCCTCTGAATCAAAGTCAGAAAAAGTGATAAAAATGATCCGAATCATTCCAATATGAGCAAAGTAATTCTCATAACAGGAGTTTCATCAGGCTTTGGCCAGGAGACAGCCCTGATGCTTTCCTATGCACAGCATAATGTCTATGGTACTGTAAGAAATGTCACCGGCAGTTTAGGTAACGTACACCTGCTGCAGATGGATCTAACTGATCCATCATCGATTAAACAGGCGGTTGAATTTATAATCCGGAAAGAAGGAAGGATCGACATACTTATAAATAATGCAGGCATGCATACCGGAGGACCTGCCGAAACAATACCTCCGGAGAATATCAGATTGCAGATAGACACCAATCTCACAGGCACAATTGAACTTACAAGGGAAGTAATCCCGTGGATGAGAAAGCAAGGAGGCGGAAGAATAATTAACTTCAGTTCTATTGGGGGTCTTATGGGCCTGCCTTTCCAGGCTTATTACTCAGCTGCAAAATTTGCACTTGAAGGATTCAGTGAGGCACTCCGTATGGAAATCAGACAATTCGGTATTGATGTCGTGGTAATAAATCCCGGTGATTTCCATACGAATAATTCCGAAAACCGTCGTAAGTATCTTGCCCCGACAAGCCCGGAAGATCCTTACAATAAACAGTTTACCACCTCACTTGAGATAATTGAAAAGGATGAGGCAAACGGCTGGTCACCTAAGAGACTGGCAGTAAAACTATGCAGGATAGCTGAGTGCAGAAAACCCCGTCAGAGATATATTATTGCCTCCTCCGAACAAAAGCTTGCAGTTATCCTTAAAAGAGTTCTGCCAGGAAAAATTTTCAGGAAAATCCTTGAAAGTCACTATGGCATAAAATAATTACCTGAGTATTTGAAGTTAATACTCACCTGTCATCCAATAGGATACGGAGATCCCCTGCAATGCGGACCGTGCAGGAATCCTGGGAAACAATAGATTTTATTTAATTTAACTGTTGCAAATTTAAAAATAGGTATTACTTTTACAGAAATTCGTGTTACCATGAGCGTGGTAAGATTCAGTATAAGTCTAGAAGAAGAGTTGCTTTCGGAACTTGATCAGTTTGCAAAGGATAACAGTTTTGCCAACCGTTCCCAGGCATTAAGGAATCTGATCGAGAAGAATATCGTTGAGAAAAAATGGAGTTGCAATAATCTTGTTGCAGGGGCTGTTATAGTAATATACGATCATCATAAAAGAGATATCCTGTCAAAACTGAACCTGTTCCAGCATGATTATCATGATGTAATATTATCATCACAGCACTACCATCTTAGTCATGATATATGCCTTGAAATAATTGCTGTAAAAGGCCTGGCTAAAAGACTCACGGACTTATCGGAAAAACTTATAAGCATAAAAGGCATAAGACATGGCAAACTTGTCATGAGCAAAACAGATTAATATTTTTTTTAATTACAAGTAACACTATTTTATAGATTCGTAATATTTTATTGAAATGAAAAACCCACCTCTTGCTTTAACCCTTTTTTTGTTTTTATCGCAGTCTTTATACTCACAGGAAAACATCCGTTCAATACTTCAGGATACAGTGAACCTTGATGAAGTTGTCATTACAGGAACAACTGTAAAGGTGAACAGGAATAATGTTCCGATGGCCGTGTCGGTAGTAAGTCCCAGACAGATAAATGAGAGTGTTGAAACAGCTATTCTGCCGGTACTTAACGGAAGGGTTCCCGGACTATTTGTTACTGAAAGAGGGATAATGGGTTTTGGGGTTTCGAATGGAGCTGCAGGACAGATATCAATAAGGGGAATAGGAGGAAGCCCTACTACTGGAGTGTTAATGCTGATTGACGGTCATCCGCAATTTATGGGAATCTTTGGGCACCCCCTCCCCGACTCATATGTGGCCTCTGACGTCGAAAAAGTTGAGGTCATAAGAGGGCCGGCATCAATTCTTTACGGGTCAAATGCCATGGGTGGTGTAATAAATATTATAACAAGGAAACAGAAGACAGATGGATTTAATGCTAATGCACATCTTATGTATGGCTCTTACAATACCCAGAAATATATGGCATCCGCTGGATACAGGAAGAATAATTTCAGCGCCTTCCTTTCAGTAAATCATGATCAGACTGACGGGCACAGGTCCAATTCGGATTTCAACATCACAAACGGTTATGTCAAGCTGGGGTATGAGATCAGCAATAATCTCGATCTGGCAGCAGACCTGAGCCTTGCCAACTTCGATGCAACTGATCCGGGACCTGACACTTTAAATGCCAATCCGGGAAATAACCTTGATATTACAAGGGGATACTGGTCAGTCACAATGAACAACAACTTTGAAAAATACTCGGGTACATTAAAGCTCTTTTACAATTTCGGAGAACACAGGATATCAGATGGATTCCATTCAAATGATGCCAATTATGGTATAAATGTCTATGAGACTGCAAGATTATTTAAAGGCAACACCCTGACCCTTGGTGCTGACTATCTCGTTTACGGAGGTAATGCTGAAAATGAGACATTTGGAACATTCATTACTGACACTTCTATTTATGATGCCGGTGTATATGGCTTCATGCAACAAAAGATCCTGGACAATGTCACTGTCAATGCAGGTCTTAGGTTACAGAAACACAAGACCTATGGCAATGAATGGATCCCGGCAGGAGGATTAGCCTGGAGAATGTTCGAAAATACAACGCTGAAAGCATCAGTTTCAAAAGGATTCCGTTCACCAACACTCAGGGAGCTATTCGTCTGGAATCACAATGTGAATCTTCGTCCCGAAACAATAATGAGCTATGAGACCGGAATAATACACTCATTCCCGGCTAAAAGCCTGAAGCTTGAATTAACAGGCTTTATTGTTACCGGAAATGATATGATAATTACTGTCCCGCTGCAGGGACTGCAGAACGCAGGAGAGGTTAACAATAAGGGGCTTGAGTTTGCAATAAATGTTACCCCGGTTGAAAACCTGACAACTGACATGACATATTCATATACTCATATGAAGAATCCGGTTTATGCAACACCCCGGCATAATTTATTCGTAAGTGCCGATTACAGTTTCAGAAAATTCAGGTTCATGTTAAGTTCGCAGTTCATAGATCATCTTGACAGTGATCCTTCAGTGACAGCTGAATCTTTTGAGACCTATACTTTGCTGAACTCCAGGATCTCATATCAGATCCTTAAATGGGGAGAGTTGTTTATCAGTGCCGAGAATCTTCTCAGCCAGAAATATGAGACTAATAAATATTATTCCATGCCCGGAGTAACAGTATTCGGCGGTTTCAAGATCAGGTTGTGATTTTATTTCACGAATTTTCCTATTTCATAATAATAATCTGTACAAAATATTAAATTTGCCGTTTCAATAAACGGCCCGTAGCTCAGCTGGCAGAGCACGTGACTCTTAATCATGGGGTCGAGGGTTCGATTCCCTCCGGGCCGACAATCAACCGGCAATTAATGGGGATATTTTCATATCTTTCATCTCCTGTCTTCTACAGACACAGCATTAAGATGCCTTTGCATAGTTAATTCATCTTTCACAGAAATTTAGATGGTATTTGATTTTTAATATATTTGTATATTTAATATTAGAAATTATGACACCTGAAACCAAGTCTGCCAAGACCGCAGGAACTTTTCCTAAAAAAGGTAATCCTGTTTACATTATTGCACTGACCCTGGTTGCCACATTAGGCGGCCTGTTATTTGGTTATGACACTGCTGTAGTAAATGGCGCTGAACAATCTCTTGTGGAGCTTTTTATTACAAAAATGCTTGATCCGGCAAATCACTCCTATGCTGTGACACTTATCAGTGAGTACAGAATACTGCTTGCGATCTCAATATTTATTGTTGTAATTATTATAGCCGCTCAGATAGTGAGGCTGCTGGGTGTCAAGAAAGGAGCTATAACTGTCGGAGTGATGTTGCTGCTTGTAATAATCTGGATAGTAAGCTTCCTCAGAAAAGCAATCCCGACCGATCCGGCTGAACTGCAGGCTACTGCTGATGTTCTGAAAGGATTCGTCGTCGCCTGTGCGTTAATTGGCTGCATAATTGGAGGTGCACTTTCTGGTTTCATTTCAAAATCTTTAGGAAGAAAAAACGGGCTTATTGTTGCTGCAGTAGCATTCTTGCTATCGGCTATCGGTGCCTGGAAACCTGAATCATTCAACCTGTTCGGAACCCTCCCCGTCTTTTCATTCTTCTTCTGGAGGATCATCGGAGGTATAGGAGTAGGTATCGCTTCAATGATCTCGCCAATGTACATCGCTGAGATAGCTCCAGCAGAAAGCAGGGGGAAGCTTGTTTCTTTCAACCAGTTCGCTATCATCTTCGGGATGCAGGTAATTTATTTTGTTAATTACTTTATAGCCAAACAGGGAAATCAGGATTGGCTTATAAATGAAGGTTGGCGCTGGATGTTCTTCTCAGGTGCAATTCCTGCAGGTCTCTTCCTTATCCTTCTTCTTTTCGTACCGGAAACTCCAAGGTTCCTTGTTATGAAAGGAAAAGAAGATAAAGCCCTTAAACTGCTTGGTAAAGTATCAGGAACTGAAAGGGCTCCGGGCATTCTTCAGGAGATAAAGGAAACTCTCGTAGAAAAAAACGCTCCCTGGCTGTCATTTGGATTTTTTGTAATCTTCATAGGCATCATGCTTTCAGTTTTCCAGCAATTTGTGGGCATTAATGTAGTCCTGTACTATGCCGGGAATATATTCAGAAACATGGGAGCTTCAACAAACGCATCCCTGCTGCAGACAATATTTGTTGGAACAGTTAATCTGACCTTCACTGTTGTGGCAATCCTTACAGTCGATAAATTCGGAAGGAAACCGCTTATGATAATCGGTGCACTTGGAATGGCATTCAGCATGATTTGTCTTGGCTTTTCATTCTCGACTCATAATGAAGGAGTTCTTGCTCTGGTTTTCATGCTTCTTTATGTTGCTTTCTTCGCAATGAGCTGGGGACCTGTCACATGGGTTCTCCTTTCGGAGATTTTCCCGAACAGCATCCGCGGTGCCATGTCAATAGCAGTTTCAGCACAATGGCTGGCTAACTGGCTCGTATCAACTACTTTCCCGATACTGAATGACAACCAGAAGCTGACCCAGCTGTTTAACCATGGATTTTCATACTGGATCTACGGATTAATGGGAATACTGGCCGCATTATTCATCTGGAAATGGGTGCCTGAGACAAAAGGCAAAACCCTTGAAGATATAGAAAAACTCTGGAAAAAGAAGTAATAAAGCTTCTGATAGAAATCTGAATTATAAATCCTCCTGTGCTTTTAAAGATATGCACAGGGGGATTTTTTTATCTCTTTAATCCGGGATCTTAATAATTATTGTCTTAGAATATTCCAGACAATTTCGTAATTTTATAAGGTAACATGAAATATCCAGCCAAATGACAGCTCTGAGATTTTACTTAATGCTCGCCTGTATTGTTTTCAGCGTTTCGTCATGCAGGGATACTGCATTTCGCGAAAAATCAGGATCTGATCCTTCAAAAGAGTATAAAACCGTCGAAGATGTCATTCACAATGCAATCTGCTGGGCAATGACAAAGGACACTGCAACTCTTTTCAGGACCTTTGTACCTGATTCCTCCCTTTTTATCTTCAGTCCTGATTCCGCATCAACTTTAACCGGGTTCGGGTCTTTGAGGGATCTAGCTGAAAATGTCTGGATGACTGAACATTTCAAAGCCCTGGAGTGTAATATCCGGGATCTGAGGGTACAGTTCAGCAGGGACGGCGATGTAGCATGGTATTCATGCTTCCTGGATGATATAAGCGAGTGGGATGGACGAAAGTCGGGCTGGCTTAATGTAAGGTGGACCGGAGTCCTTGAAAAGAGGAATGGAAGATGGCTTATTATGCAGATGCACTTTTCTTATCCTGAGGAGCGGTTCAGATAATTACAAGCCTGATTTGCATATTTTTATTATTTGATTTTTTAATGTTACATAATTAATCCTGTTTTAATGATTTATGATCCTATGAGAATATAATGTTTTTAATTTTTAGTATTAATTAACATATTATTTCTAATAATAATTATTATCTTTAGCGTTTATAAGACCAGGAATTCAGACTACAAAGAAAATTATAATACTTTTTTAATTTAAACTTAGATTAATGCTTGCTTATCAATAAGCTATCCGAAATGGAAAATAAAAACATAATCCGTATACTTGAAGACCACGATCTCAAAGTGACTCCGCAGAGAACAGCTGTTCTGGAGATCATAATGAACCTTGATATTCACCCGACAGTAGAAGTGATAGCAAAACAACTTAAAGACAGCTACCCCAATATGCCTGTTGCTACAATTTACAAGATCCTTGATAAATTTGTTACTGTAGGTATTTTAGAAAAAGTTAATACGGACAATGGCATAATGAGGTATGATGCAGTTAAGGAAAATCACCATCATCTTTATGCCCCTGATTCAGAGCGCATCGAAGATTACTATGACGCAGAACTCCGTAAGATCCTGGATGATTACCTGAAAAAAAAGAAAATCCCTAATTTCAAAATTAAGGATTTTAAGGTCCAGATAATTGGGGAATTCACAAATGATAAAACTGAATAAGTATTATGAAGATTCTGCTGATTCTTACCGGAACTGTTTCTCTGATCACAGGGATCATAGGGATCTTCCTCCCGGTATTGCCATCAACACCCTTCTTCATTCTTACTACCGGGCTTTACCTCAGGAGCTCACCCGCGCTATATAACAGGATCATCAACAGTCCTCTTACAGGCCCTTATTTAAGGAACAGCAATGGGCATTACACAATTAGGCTCATTAAGGCTGCTATTGCTATAATGTGGACAATGATAATAATTACTTCTGTTTTCTTTACAGACAATACACTCTTAAGAATTATACTTATTTCTGCAGGCCTTGCAGGAACCTTTTTCAAGTGCAGAATTATTGTCAGGGAGATCCGTAAGAATTCATCCTTAAAAACCGGAGGAAATCAGGAATGAAGACCAGGAAACTTATTTAAATATAATTGATTCTGTACCTGGAATTGAATAATAAAAATTTTAACTTTTAATAAATTAATTATTATGGCAGAAATTGGAAGATCTATCGTTAAAATGAATGTTGATGAACTTATCAACCTTCTGAACAAAGCTTTGTCCGACGAATGGCTGGCTTACTACCAGTACTGGATAGGCGCTAAAGTTGTAAAAGGCCCGATGAAGGATGCAGTTATCTCAGAATTAGACCTTCATGCCACTGAAGAGCTCACTCATGCTCAGCTACTTGTAACAAGGATAGTACAGCTCGGAGGAACCCCTGTCCTGAATCCCGAGAATTGGTTCAAACTTACAAATTGCGGATACGATGCACCGGAAGATCCATTTGTTGAAGAAATCCTGAACCAGAACATAAAGGGTGAACAGTGTGCAATCAGGACTTACAGTAAATTAATGGATCTGACAAGAGAAGGAGATCCGGTGACCTACGATATCATCCTTCAGATCCTTACCGATGAGGTTGAACATGAAGAGGATCTTGTCGCCCTCAAAGAGGACCTTGATCTGATGATGCTCAGGAGAAAATAAGAAACATTTTTACTATTTATTAACTAATATCTATTTATCATGGAAGAAACAAAGACATATTCAATGCCGCGTATCGGCGAAAAAGCACCTGAATTCAAAGCTGTAACAACACAGGGCGAGATCAATTTCCCGGGCGATTATAAAGGAGGCTGGGTAATCTTGTTCAGCCACCCCGCCGATTTCACTCCGGTATGCACATCCGAATTCATGACCTTTGCTTCAATGGAAAAACAATTCAATGAGGCTAACTGCAAACTGGTAGGATTATCAGTAGATGGACTGTATAGCCATATAGCATGGCTTCGTACTATAAAAGAGAAAATTGAGTATAAGGGTATGAAGAATGTAGAAGTCAATTTCCCGCTTATCGAGGATATAACAATGGAAGTAGCGAATAAATACGGAATGCTTCAGCCAGGCGAGAGCTCGACAAAAGCTGTGAGAGCAGTATTTTTCATCGATCCGAAGGGTATCATCCGTACAATAATCTACTACCCCCTGAGCCTGGGTCGTAACTTTGATGAACTCTACCGCGTACTTGTCGGCTTACAGACAGCCGATGCATTCTCTGTTGCCCTGCCTGCTGACTGGAGGCCTGGTGACGATGTTATCGTTCCGACTGCAGGATCATGCGGCGTAGCCAAATCGCGTATGGAAGCCAAGGAAGAAATGACATGCTACGACTGGTTCTTCTGTACTAAAAAGCTCGAAAAAGAGAAAGTGCTTAAAGCAGTCCTGAAGAAATAAGTTCTGAAACTGTTTTATCTCTGCATATCTCTGTGATCCCTTATTGTAACTTACATGTTTTCAGGAGAACACAGAGAAACGCAGAGTTTTTTATTATGAATGACTTTGATATAAAAGTGATAAAGCAATATTCAATTTAAATATTATAAAAAATGGAAATAACATTCGACGGAGGAAAAGTAATAACAGCTCATCATCATGGTCATTCTATAATGACCGATCAGCCTGTTGACAATGGAGGAGGAAATACTGCGCCTGCACCCTTTGATCTCTTTCTGGCATCAATAGGAACATGCGCAGGAATATATGTAAAGTCGTTCTGCGATAACAGGAAGATCCCTACCGACGGTATCAAAATGATCCAGACAGCACAGTATAGCAAGGAAACAGGTCTTCCGGTCAACATTAAAATTGATATTCAGGTCCCTCCTGAATTCCCGGAGAAATACAGAGCCTCACTGATAAATGTTGCAGAACTGTGCAAAGTCAAAAAATCAATTGCTAGTCCTCCTGTATTTGAAATTGTCACCTCAGTAAAATAAACGATCCGGTCCTGCCGGATAAAAACAATTTGCCCGTCAATATTCCTGTTTTTAACAGGTTTGACGGGCAAATATTTATAGAGTCTGTGAATCCCGCTTATTCAATATAAATATTGATCAGCTGTTCGTAGAGCTCCT
>CAYNRI010000074.1:0-13441 GCA_964399575.1 uncultured Rikenellaceae bacterium | reverse complement strand
CATCCTGCTTACGGCAATTACAGGGGAACTCTTGTAAATGCCCTTATGTGGCATTTTAAGGATCTCCCGCTGTTCTCCGGCGGAGAACTGAGACCAGGTCTTGTTCACAGGATTGATAAGAACACTTCGGGGATACTTGTTATAGCAAAGAATGAACTGGCCCTGAACCGCCTGTCAAGACAATTCTTTGAACGGTCAACTGACCGTAAATATATTGCGATTGTATGGGGAGTGCCTGATCCCCGTGAAGGAATGATCACCGGCCACGTAGGGAGAAATATTAGAGACCGTAAAATAATGCAGGTCTTCCCCGACGGGAGTCAGGGTAAACATGCTGTATCGCACTACCGCTTAATTGAAGACCTTGGTTACATTTCAGTTGTGGAATGCAAGCTTGAAACAGGGCGCACCCATCAGATAAGGGTGCATTTCAGTCACATCAGGCATCCGCTTTTTAATGATAATGAATATGGCGGTGATCAGATACTGAAAGGCACTTCTTTCTCCAGGTATCAGCAATTTGTCAGGAATTGTTTTAAGATGCTGCCAAGGCAGGCCCTTCATGCAAAATCTCTGGCCTTTGATCACCCGGTTACAGGGGAAAGGCTCTTTTTTGAATCCGAACTGCCGGGCGATATGCAGTCTGTTATAGATAAATGGAGGGAATATACTGTTAACAGACAAAGCTGAAACTTCCGGTTTGCTTCTTACCAGCTCCCGGATGCTCCTCCACCACCAAAGCTTCCTCCTCCGAATCCACCGAATCCGCCACTGTGGCCACCACCTGAAAACCCTCCCCAGCTTCCGCTATGGGAGCTTCTTCCTGAATTCATCGTAGAGAGCAATACCCATAAAGGCAATCCCTTATCGCTTATATGCCTCTGGTTCCTGCCTCCTTTACTTCTCATGAACATCACTATAATGATGAATATAAAGAACATTATGAGTGGAGTCAGAGAACTTAAGTCGTCTTTTTTTGATTGTCCGTACTCTTCCGCACTGAATTCACCACTTGCAAGCTCCATCAGTATTGTAGTGGCTTTGTCGAGACCTCCGAAGTAATCACCCTCCCTGAAAGCAGGCAATATCTCATAATCAATTATTTCTGCGCAGGTTATGTCAGGTATGGCTCCTTCAAGTCCATAACCCTGTTCGATAGCTACATATCCTTGTGCAGAAGCAGTCTTTGGTTTTACAAGTATCAGCATCCCGTTATTCAGTCCCTCCTGTCCAATGCCCCAGCTCTGCGCCAGTCTTTGTGCGTAATCTGAGATATCATATCCTTTCAGATCGTCAACCGTGACGATAGCGATCTGTGTCGATGTGGAGTCGTTGAAAGCAACAAGCTTATTCTCGAGAGAACTGATCTCCCCGCTATTAAGCATTTTTGCGAAATCGTTAACAAGTCGCGGAGGATAAGGCTTCTGAGGCAGATCCTGAGCATTAACACCTGCCGATAAAAAAGGTATTAAAATTAAAATAAGACGAAAGATGTATTTTGATCTATTCTGGATCATACCATTCCGGCTTTGTAAGTGTCATCGAACGATATATCATCAGGCAGTTCGTTTATATCTGTCTTTTCATATGGGAAATACTCTTTAAGCTTTAAACCTGCAATAAGGATTCCCTCTGTAAGGCCATCAGTAAATTTTTCCTTGCCGAAATTCTTTTCTACGACAGCCCGTATCTCATCCCAGAAACCATCAGGCACCTTTTCATTTATTCCTCCATCGCCAATTACTGCAAACTTTCTGTTAATCAACGCCAGATAAAATAGTACCCCATTCCTTTCTTTTGTGCGGTGCATGCCGATCTTTCTGAAGATCCATGCAGCCCTGTCAAGCACATCTCCCTCTATTCCTGTTTCAATATGTACCCTTATCTCACCGGATGTAGAGTCTTCAGCCTCAATTATAGCCTGCCGGATAAGATCCTGCTGTTCTCTCGTAAAGAAAGTAGAAGCTTTCATCAATACATTTTAAATAAATCAGAATTGCACCTGCGGCGCTACTTCAGCACCTTCCATCGATTCAAAATACGGCTTTTCGGTAAATCCTCTCATCCCTGCAATAATTGATTGAGGGAATTGTTTAATGTATGTATTTAATTCCCTGGCCTTTTCGTTGAAATTCCTGCGCTCGACAGAGATCCTGTTCTCTGTTCCTTCGAGTTCAACCTGGAGATCCCTGAAATTCTGAGTTGCCTTAAGCTCAGGGTATTTTTCAACAACAACCATCAGTCTTGAAAGTGCTGAACTTACTTCACTCTGGGCTTCCTGGAACTGCCTCATGTTCTCTGCAGTCATATTTGTCGGATCGAGTGTAACCTGAGTGGCTTTTGCCCTTGCCTCAATAACCTGAGTTAGTGTTTCCTGCTCAAACTGAGCCGCTCCCTTAACTGTGTTAACAAAATTCGGGATAAGGTCAGCCCTGCGCTGATACTGAGTCTCAACATTTCCCCACTGACTTGTAACGCCTTCCTGAAGAGCGACCATGCGGTTATTTACCCTTATCCCCCAGGATATCAGGCCAAGAACTATAAGTGCTATTACAGCTCCTATGATAATCCAGATCAAGCATCCTTTTTTCATTTCCTTTGAATTTAAAATTTCCCTAAAGTTAATAATATCCATGAAATTATGATCTTTTTCTGAACCTGAAAAGCAACATTTGAGATCTCTGAATTCAATGTAGAAGCGGTGTCAAATGAATTTCCTAAATTTGGGAACTTAATGATGTCTGATGAGAACTATTGCAATCGCAGCCGGCGGAGACTCCCCTGAATATGAAGTATCAGTAAAAAGTGCCATTGAAGTCAGTAAGGCACTAAGCGCAAAATATCCTGTATATATCATAATGATCAGAGGATCAGAGTGGTATTGGGAAGACACAAAAGGCCGGTTTCATAAGATAGATAAAAATGATTTCACCCTTGTAGTTGATGATTCCCGCATAAGGTTTGATGCCGTATTTATTGCAATACACGGAACGCCGGGCGAAAATGGATTGCTCCAGGGATATTTCGATATGCTTAAGATCCCGTATACAAGCTGTGACTCTTTCTGTTCAGCCCTGACATTCAATAAGCAGGCATGCAAGCTCTTCCTGAAAGAATACGATATAACAATGGCTGATGCGATAATGATAAGGAAGGACGATCATCCGGATCTGGCCGGAATAGTAAAGCGGCTGGGCCTTCCGTGCTTTGTAAAGCCTAATGACAGCGGCTCAAGCTTCGGTGTGACAAAGGTTAATGTAAAGGAGGACCTGATACCTGCTGTTGAAAAAGCTTTCAGGGAAAGTGATGAGGTAATGATCGAAGCATATATAAGAGGAAGAGAAGCAGCATGCGGAGTTGTGAAAACCAGTTCCAGGACTATCGTATTGCCTGTAACCGAGATCATCAGCAAAAATGAGTTTTTCGATTATGAAGCAAAATATACACCCGGCAGGTCAGAAGAGATCACACCTGCAATGATACAACCACATATATCAGATGATATCCGGAAACTGAGCCTGCGGATTTACAACCTGCTGGGCTGCAGAGGTATTGTAAGGGTCGATTTTATAATAGTTGACGAAAAACCGTTTTTTCTTGAGATAAATACCGTTCCGGGAATGAGCGCAGAGAGTATCATTCCCAAACAGGCAATGTCAGCCGGGATAGAACTTTCAGATCTCTATTCAATTGTAATCGAGGATCTTTTCACATAGCGAAACAACAACAGACTGTTTATTTGTTTAGTGTTCAGCAGCTGATTCAGTCCTGTCAGCTTTTGCCTTCCTGCGAAATCATTTATTACCCCTGGCTCTTTTCAGGGCAGTTGTAGTAGTGAAATACTTTGTTATCATCCCCGGCACTTCCCAGTCAGGAAGCTTCCCCTTTTCAAGGTATTCAAGGAACCTTGAGCTTACCTGACCAAAATGCTCCTCGTGTGAAATCCTGTATTTCTGAGGAATATTTATCCTTAATATATTCTCCCCAATAAGTTCTGTTTCAAGAGCTTCGTAAGGGATTGAAGCCAGGGCATTTTTCAGCTTAGCCGTGAAATCATTTATATTCTCACCCCTGATATTCTCAACGTAAAGGGTTGGAATGTAATTTTCTTCAGCTCCCTGCTTTATTGTCAGATCACATTTCGAGCCGCGCATAACAGAATAATGAGTGTCGCCGTCTCCTGCAGGAGCTTCATAATTCCATGTTACCGAAACCCTTGCCCAGATCCCCTTTATCTGATATAGTATTTCGCCGTTTGAATATACCTCAAGGCCCCCGTCTTTAATATCTTTCTGAAGGAAATCAGGGAATTCTTCAAAACCGGTAACAGCGCTGAATTCAGGTTTCGTAATAACTGTCGGCCATCTCCTCGTTTCAGCTATGTTTACATCAGAAGGGTTCAGTATCTGTTCCGGGAAGCACTCCCACTGTATAAGATCAACAAGATGAGTTGTTACATCAACTATGCCTTCTCCCTGCTGTTCAACATCGAAGAACCAGGCAGGCCTCTGAAGCGGGGATCCGGAAACTATCTTTGAAAAATGATGGACGCTTATCTTCGTTACCGCAGGGTCTTCCTTTGAACCTGGCAGAAGTTTCCCAAATATCTCTTCTTTCTGCGACAGGAGCTTCTGTAAAATTGTTGTTATCTCATATCTCTCTGTCATTATATCATAAAGCAGTATACCCTTTTCACCTGCAAGCCTGAATGCTTCCTCAAGCGCCGGGAAATCATCAGGTGAAATTATCATCGGTTTATCAGCAAGTACATTAAACCCCGCATTAACAGATCTGGTGATGTACTCCGCTTTTTTCTTATTGTTACCGGATAGTACCACGACATTACCCTGTGAATCCTCAAGCATTCTTTCGAAAAAATCAGGACCTGTGTAAACTATCTCTTCCCATGTTGTTGGATCATCAGCTCTGCTGTTGTAAGATGTGATCCTATCAAGGTGTTGAATGTAATCTGGCCCTTCCGGAGCATAAACATGCACCACGGGCGAGACCTTGTCGTACATTGCTTTTTGAACAAGTGCAGCATGAAAGTGACCGGGATCAACAGTTATGAGCTGCACAGGATATTTGTTTTCCATCGTATCTCCAGATTTTTCGGCTGATTGTCTTTTTGATCCTCCCGATCCACAGGAGGTGAGAAGTAAAACACAGACAGCTGACAGTAGGTAGTTATTCATAGTCAGAATGTTTGAGAGTTGGAGTGAATAAAGTATTTAAAGTACTTAGAGTACTTAAAGTACTTAGAGTTAGGGCTGGTTGTACAGTGGCATATAGCTGGTGAAAGGGGGACTTATTCATTATTTGCTGACTGTTACAAGCGGCGGATAGGCAAAGTCATTCCAAAGTCTTTCAGCTGTTGCTTTATCTATCTTGCCATCATATACAATCATCCGGTATTTCAGCCTGTAAAGCTTTCCGGGAAATAATTCCCAGTCGTTGTGCCGGGTGGGACAGAATTCGAAATACACATCTCCGACACCATTCTGATTCTCAGGCCAGACCCGCATTGGTTCAGGATAGTCCCTGTTTGAAGGATGGGAAAAGAAAGTAATCCCGGAATTTCCCATGTTAATGAATTCTCCGTTAATATCAACCCATCTTGCCCTTGATCCGTCTGCTTCTTTTCTTGTAAGCCCTTCTGATGTCAGAACTGAGCTGTTCTTGTTATTCCATTCTCCTGTAGCACGGAATCCTATACCGCCTGCATATCTGTAGGCTACAAAAACAATAGGTTCATCACCTGCAACCGACAGGAAGGTCGTAAGATCAACAACGTATGCTTTTATCCCGGTTACCGGATCGGTATTCCAGGTCCTGACATCCCACAACTCATTTATAGCAATCTCTTCAGGTTGTGCCCCGCGAAAATCAATATGATCCTGTTTAACAATGAATCCGCCATAAACCGGCCCGTTTATAACAGAATTAATACCGGAAAATCTTACTGTTCCCTGTTTCGAACCGATATTCCAGAAATCTGTCTCATGATCTCCTATCCTTACTTTTGTCCAGGGATTCCATATTCCAAAATGGTGATAATGATCACGCGGGCTGATCCTTGTAAGGATATTGCCTGAAGGCGAATACAATGGGTGGATAAAACCGTTTCTCTTATATGCCGAGTCAACACCAGCCGGAGGATATAAGATTGATTTCCGGTAGTTCAGTACTTCCGAATTCTCTTTCTTAAGTACTATATTATCTGTTGTTAATTCTGTTGTTATAGTATTCGTTTGTTTAAGGGCTGGGGATGCGTACAAAAAGAATTCTCTCTTCTGTCCGGCGTTTGTTGTTCCGTCGAGGATCAACCATAGAAGCGGGACATATCCGGTTTCTACCTGGAAAGACTTCCCGAGCATTTGTCCCTTTGTCTTTTCAAAAAGCTGAAATGAAAGGGTGTCGCTTTTATTTATGCCTTCGATGCTAAGACATACCGGAGTATTGAATCTGTCATAATCCCCCGCTTCAACGTAAAAGTGAAGCAGTTGGATCTTTTGTGCTGTCGTTGAAAGGGCTAATGACAGAAAAAATGCATATAAAATCACAGATCTTTTCATTATAGTCTATTTTGAATATTTACTTACAGCTTTTATAAAGGCATGTATGTTGGCATCCTGAACCCCGGGTGCCATCCCTCCTCCTACCGACCATATAATTTTCTCATGAGGTGTAATCTCACTGCATGCTTTGCTTACAGCTTCATCAACCTGTTCCGGAGTACCGGATGCCATCACGTCCCTCGGAGGCACATTGCCAACAAGAATAACTTCAGGACCTGCAAGTGACCGGATCTCACCCATTGAATGATTGAAGGAGAAGTTGAACATGTTAATACCCATCTCATTCAGATTGGCAGCTGTTATTATACCCTCAGCATCGTTATGAAGGAACCTTGCTTTTGACCCGGTGCAATTGAAAATTCTACTGAAATAAGGCACTACAAACTCCCTGAATTCAACTTCACCGACAAAGCCTATAATATCATCAAGAACAAGTACCCCGTCGATTGAAGGGAAACATTCTTTCTGCCAGCAGAGCCAGTCACAGATGAAATCACTTATCTTCTTCAAAAGCTTATGTGAGTTTTCAGGATCCATTGCCAGGGCCATCATGAACTCAGTAGTGCCCATAAGAAAACTTGCAATATTAAGCGGTCCTCTTGCAACAGCAAACCTTATCTGGTGATCCGACTCCCTTATAGCTTTTTCTGTATTCCTGAGCCTGCTTATCATAAAGGGAAGCAATCCGTCTGTTTTAACATTAGGCTGAGGCAATGATCCGGCTTCTTCAATTGAATGAATAACCTTATCGGCATGAGGCAGACTCGATTCAAGGAAGACCATCCGCGAACCAAAGGCCGATGGTTCTGTGCACATACCGTACTCCGACCAGAATCCGGGTAAAAACCAGGCTTCCGGAAAAGTATTGATCATTTTAAGATTTGCTTTTAACCACAGATCATCTGATGAATAATAATCGACAGTTGAAATACCATACCAACCTGGTATCCAGGGGCTGTCGACTATAAAACCTGAAGGCTGATAGTTTAACTTCTCACCAGCTATCATTTTAATTAGATCGTCCCAGGCAGAATTACGCATACTAATATTGATTAATTTGAATTAAAATTTTTAGCGTATGGAAAATTGAGTAATAATTTCTTTATAAAAAATTTCCAGTAGTCCTAAAACTTGAACTTCTCAATCCTGTAACTTTCAATAGGATCACAGGTACACACTAAATTCCGGTCGCCGTACCCCTCATCAATTCTTCCTACAGAAGGCCAGAATTTATTTTCTGCCAGCCATTCTGCCGGAAAGGCTGCTTTTTCCCTTCCGTAGCTGTGAGCCCATTCATCTGCAGTTATTGCTCTGACTGTATGAGGAGCATTATGAAGAACATTATCTTTCGCATCAGCTTTCCCTTCCTTTATCTCATCAATCTCTTTCTTTATTGATTTCATAGCCGCGATGAACTTATCAAGTTCTCTTAATGATTCGGATTCAGTCGGCTCAACCATCAGTGTGCCATGAACCGGAAATGAGAGTGTCGGGGCATGGAATCCGTAATCCATAAGACGTTTGGCAATATCGGATTCTGTAATACCTGCTTCTGCCTTGAAATTCCTGCAATCAAGTATCAGCTCATGGGCTACAAATCCTCCCGCCCCTGTATAAAGTGTCTTAAAATGATCCTTAAGTGAAGCAGAAATATAATTTGAATTCAGGATTGCATATTTTGTTGCTTTTGTAAGTCCTTCCGAACCCAGCATCATGACATAGGCATGAGATATTGCCAGAATCTGGGCGCTTCCAAAGGGTGCAGCTGCGACAGCTGATATCCCTTTATCCCCTCCTGTCCTTACGATAGGATGTGTCGGCAGGAATTCAGCCAGCTTGCTGTTCACAAGGATAGGTCCCATACCCGGACCGCCTCCGCCATGCGGTATGGCAAAGGTTTTGTGGAGATTGAGGTGGCAGACGTCAGCCCCGATAAATCCCGGACTTGTCAGCCCCACCTGGGCATTCATATTTGCCCCATCCATATAGACAAGGCCGCCATTTGTATGAATTATTGCTGCCATCTCTGCAACAGACTCTTCAAATACTCCGTGAGTGGAGGGATAGGTGATCATGAATGCTGCAAGATTATCCCTGTTATCCTCAGCTTTCTTCCTGAGATCATCAACATTTATATTTCCTTTTTCATCACAGTCAACAACAATAACCAGCATACCTGCCATTACCGCACTGGCCGGATTTGTTCCATGAGCCGAAGAAGGAATAAGTACTATATTCCGGTGTGCTTCATCCCTGCTCTTATGATATTCCCTTATAACAAGCAAACCTGCATATTCACCTGCTGCTCCTGAATTTGGCTGAAAAGAAACTGCCTGAAAACCTGTGATCTCCATTAGTGCCGATCCCAATTCATCCATAAGCCTGTAATAACCCTCAACCTGGTATCTTGGAGCAAAGGGATGTATATTTGCAAATTCAGGCCAGCCAAGGACAAACATTGAACTGGCAGGATTAAGTTTCATTGTACACGATCCAAGTGGTATCATGCAATGAGTAAGGGAAAAATCTTTCCTCTCAAGCATTTTGATATACCGCATCATCTCAGTTTCGCTGTGATAACGCGTGAAAGCAGGCTTTTCAAGGAAAGCTGATTTCCTCAGGAATTTATCGTCAAGAGGATCTGATTCTGTGAACAATTCAACCTGTCTGGCCTTCTTGCCTCCGGCCTGAGCAAAAATATTTATAATATCATTTATATCCTTCAGGCTTGTTATTTCATCAGTGCTGATGCTGACTATTTTATGATCGGGATAGAAGAAGTTATAACCCTTCGACTCAGCAAAATCCTTAAGTTTCATCAGCGGAAGAGCCGGTGGAAGTTCGATCCTGATAGTATCAAAGAAAGAAGTATTCAGCTGCCTCAATCCCATCTCCTTCAATGCCTTATTCAGAGTACCTGCTGCCCGGCGAATATGACGGGAAATCTCTTTCAGTCCCTCTGGCCCGTGATACTGTGCATACATACCGCTCATTATTGCAAGAAGGGCCTGTGCCGTGCAAATATTGGATGTTGCTCTTTCTCTCTTTATATGTTGCTCTCTTGTCTGAAGGGCCATCCTCAGAGCTGTATTCCCATGAGAATCGACAGACACGCCTATTATGCGTCCGGGCATGTTCCTCTTAAGCTCATCCTTTGTGGCAAAGAATCCTGCGTGAGGTCCGCCGAAACTCATCGGTAAACCGAAGCGTTGATTTGAACCTACAACAACATCAGCGCCCCATTCTCCAGGGGGTCTGAGCAATGAGAGACTCATCAGATCGGCAGCCACACCCACAAGGCAACCAGCAGTATGTGCCACGGTTGCAAATTCTTCATAATCTCTTATCTGCCCGGTAGCACCAGGATATTGAACAAAAACACCGAAGAATTTTTCATCAAGCACGGCTTCAGAATATTTTCCAATAACAACCTCTATACCAAGCGGCTCAGATCTTGTCTCAATAACGTCCTGGGTCTGAATGAAAACATCCTCATCGAGAAAGAATTTGTTGGCACCGGCCTTCACAGCCGCACGGGATCGGGCATTGAACATCATTATCATAGCTTCAGCAGCAGCTGTTGCTTCATCGAGAAGAGAAGCATTTGCTATCTGCATCCCGGTCAGATCTACAACCATTGTCTGAAAATTCAGCAAAGCCTCTAGTCTGCCCTGGGATATTTCAGCCTGGTAGGGAGTATAAGAGGTGTACCATGAAGGGTTCTCAAGTACATTCCTTATGATAACCGATAATGGTGCTACACCATAATATCCCTGCCCTATGAACGAACGGCACACCTTGTTCCTCAACCCCAGCTGTCTGAGATGGCTGAGGTATTCTGTTTCGCTTACAGAATCAGGAACATTAAGCGGGTAATTAAGCCTGATGCTTTGGGGAACAGTTTTATCGATAAGCTCATCGAGAGACTCTACCCCGATCACTTTCAGCATTCCCTGGATCTCTTCTTCTCTCGGACCGTTATGACGACTCACAAATTCGTTGTATGACATTGCTATAGCAATTAGTGATTATTGTCTATTACTTTTTATTTTCCCATTATGTTGAGATCTATTCCCCCCTTGAGGGGGGCTGGGGGATGTTCTTCAAAAATCTGATTATTATAACCATTCCCCCTATTTATTAAAATAAGGATTCGTTTTTATCTCTTTTCCTATTGTTGTAGCTCTTCCATGGCCGGGATAAACAGCAGTTTCCGGCGGAAGCACAAACAGCTTTTCCCTTATGCTCTCAATTATAGTCTTGCTATCACCTCCCGGGAGGTCTGTCCTTCCGATGCTTCCGGCAAACAATGTATCACCGGTAAAGATAATGTTTTCCTTCTCATAATAGAAAGCAAGGCATCCAGGGGCATGGCCCGGGACATGCAGAACTTTGAATGTTACCGATCCGAACGACACAGTATCATTATGATTAATCAATCCGGCAGGTTCCGGAGGAGCCTCCATCTCAAGACCAAAAAGACGTGCTATCATCACAGCGTTTTTCCTGTTCTTCTCCTCCAGGGGGTGGCAAAGTGCACCTATTCCATATTTTTCAAGGAACATTCCATTCCCGAAAATATGATCGAGGTGGCAATGAGTATTCAGAAGCATTTCAGGCTCTAATTTCTTTTCTTCAATAAAATCAGTAAACCGCCTGAACTCCTTACTTGTGTAGCAACCGCAGTCAATAACAGCGCACTTGCCTGAATTGTCAGCAAGGATATATGTGTTGACCTCAATCGGGGAAAAGATGAGACTGTATACTTTCATTTGTTTTCATTTACCGTTTACAGTACCCTTTAACATGGGTACAAACACAAAAAGTCCATGAGTGGAATATTCAAAAGAATCCTCGTCCTGCCTTATCACAAGTGTCATTACCTGGGAATCGCCTTTCCCGACCGGAGCCACAAGTCTGCCTCCTGTCCTCAGTTGTTTTAGCAGTGCCTGAGGGATGTCATCTATCGCAGCAGTTATTAGTATACCGTCAAAGGGACCGTACTGAGGCTTGCCGCAATAACCATCGCCATAAAAGAAATCTGCCCTGTAGCCGAGAGCTGTCAGAGTGGCCTGAGCTTTAAGATAGAGCTCCCTGAAGCGTTCGATTGTGCAGACCTTTGCACCCATTTCGGCAAGCACAGCTGCCTGGTATCCTGAACCTGTTCCTATCTCGAGAATCCTGCTTCTCCTTTCAATCTTAAGCAGGGATGTCTGGAATGCAACAGTGTATGGTTGGGATATTGTCTGCCCTGAGGATATTGGAAATGCCTTATCGACATATGCGTGAATAAGAAATGCCGGATCCATGAAAACATGTCTTGGCACTTTACCAATAGCCCTCAGTACCTCCTCATCATCAATACCTTTATGCCGGAGTTCTTCGACAAGTTTTTTTCTTTTACCTTTTGCTTCGAAATCGTCAATCATCAGAGAGGAGTCGAATCAGAATCATTCTCACAAAAATAAAAAAATTGTCAGACGTCAGTCAGGAATGATGTCAGACGTTGATAAGTTTTTATATTTATCTGGCAGGAACAGGGGGCAGGGGCAGGGGCAGGGAATGAGGTAATTCTGCGCTAATCTGCGGGAAATAAAAAACTTAGGACCCTGAGACTCTGAGACCATCAGACTGGAAACTCCATGAAATCCAAAATTTTCATATCTTCATACTTCAAAGATCATATTTGATCAATTAAGATCTTATGGCAGAAAAAGAACTCATTGACAGCAAAAAGAGTATTTATTCTTATGACAGGCCCCTGCCGGTTCTTATAAAGAACGTCTCTGATATTATTGCCGCAATCTTATTCATATTAATACTTAGTCCCGTAATACTTATTGTGTCTGTTCTGATAATGATAACAGATAAAGGGCAGGTTATATATAAGCAGGACAGGGTGGGCAAAGACGGAAGACCGTTCTCGATATACAAATTCCGTTCAATGAAAGATGATCCGGAACATGGTGCACATATGCTTAGTGGTTTGAACAGGGAAAGGATGACGTGGCTCGGTAAAATAATGAGGCCTTACAGGATAGATGAGATACCCAATTTCCTGAATGTAATTAAAGGAGATATGTCAATTGTAGGACCGAGGCCGGAGCGCAGGTATTATATCGACCAGATAATGAAGAGAGCACCGGAATACATTAATCTTCAGAAAGTAAAACCTGGTGTCACTTCATGGGGACAGGTGAAATTCGGATATGCTTCAAATGTCGATGAGATGCTTGAAAGGCTTGATTATGACCTCTATTACATGAAGCATCGCTCATTATTGTTCGATCTGAAGATAATCTTCTATACAATCGGTACTGTTCTCAGAGGCAAAGGGCTGTAGTCTTGGAGTCTTCGAGTCTCCCCCTCTCCTCATCTCCCCCTCATTCCTTCAACCCTTTTCAACTCCTCAACGCTTCAACTCTTCAACCTCTTCAACTTTTCAACTTCTCCAGTTTGACTCCGTCCCTACTTCAGCCTGAATACCCCAATCGCCTTGTACATTGGCCCTTCCGGCCTGAGAATACTCTGATACAGGATTACTTCTTCAACCCGGACATCCTGGATAAAGATATCTTTATACATCTCAAGAGCTGACTTAAGCGACTCCGGATTCTTCAGATACTTTATCCGGCCAAGCGTGATATGAGGTTTGAACGGACGATCTTCAATCCGGAACCCGATATCATTCAGTCCTGTTTTAATAAGATCGTTAAGCCTTAAAAGCTTTTCATATCCTTGTATTCCTGCCCATATTACCCTGGGATCCCGCAAGTTTCTAAAAACCCCGGCTGAATCCAGTTTGAAACTGAATTCCCCGAAACCGGTGCAGGCTTGTTTAAGCATAATGCTTAGGATCTTAA
>CAYNRI010000073.1:0-13471 GCA_964399575.1 uncultured Rikenellaceae bacterium | reverse complement strand
CCAAAGAACATCGGATGGAGAATCGATTATTTCCTTGTAAGCACTTCTTTTCTTCCGGAAGTAAAAGATGCATTTATCCGCGAAGACATTGCCGGATCAGATCATTGCCCTGTAGGAATTATACTCGGCCTTTAAGAGTGCTGCTCCAGTCCCTGACACGCTCAAATGAGAGATGATTGAAATACCTGGATTGCAGGTAGTTCTAAAACGCTATGGTTTTGGAATAAACAGCGCCGAAATGGCGCCACTGCCAAAATCTACTTGATCTTCATCTCCATCCCATTCATTAAACCATCCGACGATGTAGTATTTATATGTTCCGGCTGAGGCTACTGTTGCAACAGCAGTGACCGCACAAGGCACCTGGTAATATCCGCCTACAAGATTTTCATGCAATAGCCAAACGGTTTGTGATAATGCATCCTCAAAATTGCTACTGCGCCGGATTGCTGAAATGCCAACGTAAATCCAGGTATTACCATTGTAATCGTGCGAGGAATTGAGACATCCTGTCATGTTTAACAAAACAGATCCGGGTCCCGGAGCCACCACAGTGACGCTGTCCAGAGGGCCCCATGATTCCATTGTCGTAATGTCTTTGGGCCACCCTGTACTCGAATTCTTATAAAACACCCTGGGGCTGTTAGTGACTTTCACTGTTTTGGCGAACAGGGTGTCCGTTACCTGTGCACTGCCTTTCACATAGAATTTACCTCCTTCGAAATATCCCGAATATCCCGCAGGAGAGGTAACCTTTCCGTAAACACCCTTCCCGGCTGCTGAAGATGAAAAGCCGTACACTCCCTGGTTGGATCCTTCTCCCCATACTCCGGTGCTGCTGGTATTAGTGGCAAGCCCCATAACACCAATACTGCTGGTGCCGGTAGCTTCTCCCATAACACCCCGGCCTTTTGAACCAGCCGACTGACCGTAGACACCATAAGCTGCACCTGCAGTTGCAGCTGCCACACCCCTTACAGCTGATAATCCCTCACTTGTCTTATTAAGTGCCACATGAAGACGGTCCGTCGGTGCTATCGTCCCAATGCCAACCCTTTTATTAGCATTGTCGAACTTGATCCAGGTTTCTTCACCATAATGTCCGAAAGTTATGTCTTCTGTTGTCAGCATGCTCAGATCCTCTGCTACCAGACGCATATCTCCCCCGGTCAGTCCTGTGATACGTGTTGCTTCACTTCCAAAGTAGATATTTGATAGCAGGTTCAATCCAATATTACCTCCCACGTTGAGTTTTCCAATCTTCCCTACATTTCCAATCTGGATACTATCGGTCGTCGTGCTCAGCCGGATCATAGTCCCGTCATCTGTCCAGCCTGCCCCGCCGCCGCCCGTGGCATCGGCAGCAGGCGCCCAGGTTGTTCCGTTCCATTTGAGTGCCTGTCCGCTGGTTGCTCCCGCCTGTGCTATCTTGACGCCGGTAACAGCTCCTGCATTAATCTTTTCAGTTGTAACCGAATTGGCTGCCAGATCAGAGGCAGCAACAGTTGCATCAGCGATCTTGGCAGAAGTGACACTGTTGTTACCAAGATCGGCATTTGCGATTGTTGCATCAACAATTTTTGCAGAAGTTATACTGTTATCACTTACCGATTCACTTGTTTTCGAACTCAGAGCGTAAGGAACACTCAACAGCTGGCTCGTGCCGGTAATTGAATAGGCTATTCCCCCTGAAGGATCAGTCTCCGTTTTTAAGAAATATAAACCGGACCCCCAGTTGATCCCGGCAAATATTCCGGTAACAATATTACCATCTCCTATCTCAATAGTCGCGAGACCGTTCTCATTTGTTGTCTTTGTATGTGTCTCAACATATACAGCCGTTCCCGTAGCAGATCCCTGGAGGATGCTGATACGCATTCCTATAGCATGATTCGTGACCAGGTCTCCGGAAGAATTGCGGACAACTGCCTGGTAACTCATTTTCTGTGGCGCCTGAGCAAAAATTGCAAATGCCGGCGCTGAGATCAGCAGAAGTGCTAAAAGCTTTTTCATTGATTTGGATTTTTAGTAAAATATCCAGGTATTTATAGTCAGTCTGGATTTCACTAAAAAGGTAGGAAATATCTGAATACAAGTCAAATAAATTTTTAGAGATCACATAAAGGAGACATGATCTTAATCTTTTTCTATGAACACCCCGATCAATTCTCTTTTTCCCTGATCTGAACCCTTCTGATCTTCCCGCTTATTGTTTTTGGTAACTCTGTAACAAATTCAACTATCCTCGGATATTTGTAGGGGGCTGTCACTTTTTTGACATGATCCTGTAATTCTTTTGCCAGCTCTTCGCCGGGATTATAATTTTTTGACAGAACAACAGTTGCCTTCACTATCTGTCCCCTGTCAGGATCGGGAACCGCCGTAACTGCACATTCAAGTACTGCAGGATGCTCAATAAGGGCACTCTCGACTTCAAAAGGTCCTATCCTGTAACCCGAGCTCTTTATTATATCATCTGCCCTGCCAACAAACCAGTAATAACCGTCTTCGTCGCACCATGCCATATCGCCTGTTCTGTATACCCCGTCTGACCATACATTTTTTGTAAGCTCTTCATCACGGTAATATCCTTTAAACATACCAACGGGTTTTCTCCGCTCTGTATAAATAACAATCTCGCCTTCATTCCCTATCTCACAGGGGCTGCCAGTTTCATCAACAATATCAATATCATAACCGGGAGTCGGCTTACCCATAGAGCCGGGCTTTGGTTCCATCCAGGGATAGGTGGCTACCGCAACCGTACATTCAGTCTGACCGTATCCCTCCATGAGCCGGAGGCCTGTCTTTTCATAGAAGTACCTGAAAACTTCTGGGTTTAAAGGTTCTCCCGCAACAACACAGTTCTTAAGTGCGCTCAGATCATAGCTTGTCAGGTCTTCCTTTATAAGAAACCTGTAAATTGTCGGCGGCGCACAGAAAGTGGTGACTTTGTATTTTTCAATAACTCCAAGAATATCCTTAGGCACAAATCTGTCGTAATCATACGTCATTACAGCACTGCCCGATAACCACTGACCGTAGATCTTACCCCAGGCCGATTTTGCCCAGCCGGTATCAGCAATAGTGAAATGAAGACCGTTATCCTGAACGGCCTGCCAGTATTTTGCAGTAACTATATGTCCCAGCGGATATGTAAAATCGTGTGTCACCATCTTAGGCATTCCTGTCGTCCCCGAAGTAAAATAAAGAAGCATTATATCATTATTTTCAGTTGCTTCATCCCCGGTCGGGTGATTAAATTCCCCGGAACTCTCTTCAATGCCTTTTGTAAAATTCATCCACCCTTCTTTATCGCTGTCGATCAATACTTTATGTTTCAGGGATGGTGATTTGCTTTCAGATTCTTCAATATGTTGCATCACAACAGGATCAGGTACACAGACTATCATTTTTATCCCTGCGGCATTATTCCTGTAAATTATATCCTTTGCTGAAAGAAGATGAGTTGCCGGGATTGTCACTGCTCCAATTTTGTTGAGGGCAAGACTGCAGAACCAGAAAGTATAGTGTCTTTTCAGTATCAGCATAACGGGGTCTCCTTTACGTATGCCAGCCGATCTGAAGAAATTGGCAGCCTTGTCGCTGTAATATTTCATCTGCCCGAAAGTAAAAACCGCCTCATTCCCTTTATCATCACACCATGCCATTGCTTTTTTCCCTGGTGTCAGGGCTGCTGTTTCATCAACAACATCGCGGGCAAAATTGAAATTTTCAGGGATCCTTATCTCAAATTCCGACCTGAACTCCTCATATGATTTGAATTCCGTCTTCTTAAGGTATTTTTCAAGAACCATAATATGCTACGCTTATATTTTATAAAATAATTGCCAGAAATTTTACCTGCTCCTTGTTCAGAGCCTTCATTGCATGATTGTAACCTGAATCATAATAGATCGAATCGCCTTCATTCAGTATAATTTCATGCCCGCCGATTATAGTCATCATTGATCCTTGTATTACATAATTAAATTCCTGCCCCGGATGAGAATTGAACTCTAATAAAGTATCTTCCGGTTTAGGATCAATAGTCACCATAAATATTTCAGCTTTTTTATGAATGAAATTGAACGCAAGGCTTTCATACCTGTATTGCTGCCTCCTTTCAAGCTTTAATCCCTTACCCCTTCTCACTACACTGTAAATGTGAAGCTTTGGATTATCACCTCCAAGTAATACAGACAGCTCCACATTGAACAATTCGGATATCCCGAAAACTATTCCAACGGGAATATCAGTTTCTCCGCTTTCATACTTGCCATAAAGATCTGCATCAAGGCCAAGCTTCTGCGCCAGTGTTCCGGCTGAAATACCCGATATTTCACGGATCTCTTTTATTCTTGCGGCAATCTGCCTTATCTGTTCAGTCATAATTTTCTGTTTTAAAATCCCAATATTATATAATTTATTTTAATGTGACTACTTATGGAATATTGAATGACTGATTCAGAGTATCAGCATTTATATTGATAAGACCTTGAATTGTAAAAGCCTTGTTATTAGATGAAATTAAAATTTTGTGAATTAAGTGTTAATAGTTAAACAATAAAATTAACAGGAATAATAGAGTTTATATTTATTTTCACTTCAACTTCCTTGTCAAAAATTTTTTATGAAAGTTCTTGTAATTTATGACCTTGATCCCGGCTGGGAAAATCGCGAAATTAAAGAAGCCCGCCACTCAGGCAGAATGATTTTTCAGTCTCTGAAAAAAGAAGGAATTGAAACTTACCTTGAAGAAGTATGCGACAGGCATCTTGTGAAAATATTGGAAAGCTATAATCCTGGAGATACTATTATTTTCAACCTTTGTGAAAGTTTGCCTGGAACACCCTATAGTGAAAGAAAAGTTGTTGATATAATTGAAAGCAAAGGATTCACCTACACCGGTAATGTACCTGAGGTGATCGCAAACAGTTATGATAAGCAAAAAGTAAAAGAAATTCTTCTTTCGCTTGGGGTCAGGTTTCCCTATGGTGAAGTTCTCAGTGCAGAAGGAGCAAAAGACTGGAAATTGTTTCCTGCAATTGTAAAACCTTCACTGGAACATTGCAGTCTTACAATCACTGAAAAATCAGTTGTTTATGATCCATCATCACTCCGGGAACAGATCCTTGTTGTAAACAATGAACTCAAACAGCCTGCAATTGTTGAGGATTTTATTGATGGCCGCGAATTTCATGTTTCAGTTTGGAACAATGATGAACCCGAAGTACTGCCGCCGGCAGAAATGGATTTTTCGGCTTTCAAGGAAGCGCGGGAAAGGCTTTGCACCTACGATTCGAAATTCGTGCCCGGCTCTGACCATTACGAAAAGATCGAAATCCGGATACCTGCTCCTCTTAATAAACAACAGCTTAATAAAATCGAAAAGATAGCCCTGACTGCCTGGAAAGGATTCGGATGTCTCGATTATGCCCGCTTCGATTTTCGCTTACGCGATGATAAATTCTATCTGCTCGATATTAACCCGAATAACGATATAAGCTTTGATACCAGCTTCGCCCTTGCAGCAGAAAAGAACAATTATTCATACAGTCAGATGGTAAAACGTATTTTGATGATGGCTGCAGAAAGACATCCTGAAATAGGAGAGGAAGTCATGGTGCAAAGTATGTTCAACAATTCATTCTGACTGTAATATTATTACCCTGGCTTACTGCCTGATAAACTGAATTCTTTTTTCACCACTGTAACTTCGTATGTTCTTTATTTCTCTCAGGTATTCAATCAGGGCATCAGCTGTTGTAATAAAAAGAGACTGCCCGGGATCTCCATGCTGATATTTGTAAACCTGCGTCATGTAACTGTTCATTGCAACAGAGTAATTCTGATCCATCGGGAGTTGAATGCCATCTTCAGTCAGGAGAACTACTTCGGTAAGATTGCCGTTCGGATCCGTTCTGAGTTTTGTCCTTATTCCTGATGGATAGAGAGGTGCTTTATCATCAATTGAGAATGCTGCAAGCATAAGAGAATGAATTTCCCTGCCGCTTAGTTTTGTTACTACAAGCTCATTGCCGAAGGGATCAAGCTGATAGATATCCATTATTCTGATCGGGCCTTCTGGCAGTCGATCGATCCGGACACCCCCGGGATTTACAAGTGCTATGTCAGCACCTGCAGCATCACGTTGTCCGTCTGCCATCATATAACCCAGTTCCTCATGTGATGAAAAATTGTCGGATGCAGTTGCAATGACTTCTTTAAGCACAGGATTATCATTCAATCTGTCAACAATGGCCCTTATCGCAGGTTTCTCATTTTTTGAATTCCTGATGTCAATAAGTTCCATGCTCCTTTGTAATGACCCGTCGTTCTTCTTAGTAAACTTTATCAGTGTGCCGTATTTCAGCTTATTCTCAGCCTGTGTGATCATTATGCCATTGTGCACCTGTTCCTTTTCAACTTTTGTATGGGAATGCCCGCCGATTATCAGATCAATACCTGCAGGCATTGTCTCAGCAAGTTGAACGTCATTCTCAAATCCAAGATGGGTAAGTGCTATAAAAATATCACTCTGATCTTTCAGATGCATATATTCACGGGCGGTTTCAAAAGGCGAGCTGAAGGAAAATTCCTTTACATTGTCGGGATGTGAATCCGGGATGCCATTCTGGTTTATGTGCAGAAGCCCTAAAAATGCCAGCTTTAGTCCACCAGGTAAGGTAATTATCTCATAGGGTTTTACTTTCAGATTATCTGACCCTCGTTTTGACATATTTGCGCATATAAATCCAAAGTTTGCCTTGTGGCTGAGATTTCTGAACCCGTCAGGTCGTGAATCGAACTCATGGTTACCGACTGCACTAAGGTCAAAGCCTGTTGCATTCATTAATTCAATCACCGGCAAGCCCTTTTCCGCATACTGATCATTCACCGGATTCCCAGTCTGGTTATCCCCGGCGGCAACTAAAAGCATATCCGGATAGATGGCCTCCAGACTATCAACTATATAAGCCAGTTTCGGGAAATTGTCGATTGTTGCATGTATATCGTTCACGGCAAAAATTACAGCCTGTCTATCAGTCTGCCTTGCTGTAAATGCTTTCCCCCCTGTGCTGCATGCTGAAATAAACCCGATTGCGATAATGCCTGAGAGAAGCTTCAGAAAGGAAGCCTTCTTTTTTCGTCTTTCCTTGATAAAAAGTGCATTACCATCAGTCAGTTCTCCGTCATCTGCAACTTTATTTCCATAACGATCCTTAACTGAAGGGATCTTTTTCGGAGCCTTCCTGCCCTGCTCAGAATAGTATTTCAGTATTGCATCCTTTACTCTTGCTCCGTTATAAAGTTCAATTGCAGTGTCATTTACTTTGACTTTCATTTATGACTTTTTCTATTTTATACAAAATTTATATACAACATTCCAAACTGGCAGGCCTGCGATCCTTGTCAGAGCCATATTATATTCATATTTAACTAATTTTACTGTTTTGCCCATTCTTCACCTTCAGTTGTCCGCCGCCAGGCAAAATAAGAGTCAAGTACTTTAAGTGATTCAGCGCTTGGCACCGGTCCCGGCTGCGGGGTCTTATTGAAATGCATCACCACCGGGTTGGCATCGCTGAAAGCCGGCCATTCAGGCATACCTTCTCCGTTTGGATCGCCGTACTTGGCAAAGTTGGTCCAGTAGGTAGCCATAGCTTCAGATATTGCATGATCGGTCTCTGTCAACTGCGGATTGGAGGCATCCAGATGCTTAAAGACATAGGCCACATCCTGGCCGTGGGGTGAACCAAAGCCTGCTCTTGGCGAATCGGCAGGATAGTCGGGATGCTGATCGAAATAGTAATAATAAACCTTTGATTTTCCTGTTTGTGACTGAAGCCGTGCCCAGATCCATGTATGCCAGCCGAAAGCTGCATCCCGGGAAAGATCGCGTGCTGTTTTTGGCACAGAGTTCTCACCGGGAGGGTAAGCTTTAACAAGATCTTCTGCAAATTTGCCGTAACGGGCTTTTACCCCGGCAATAAATTCTTCAGGACTTTTCTCCCGTGAAAAGCTGGCACCTTCATCAGAGTTATAACCTACAAGTATCGGGGTATCGTTATATCTACCTGCCTCATAGAGCTTGTATTGATCATCAGGGATCACCCACCCGTCTATGATTGGCCATGACATCCCAAGCCCTCTTCCGGCCGGCAATTTATCAGCTTCAATTTTTCTTAATTCTTCTATTGATGTGACCCCGGCACTTTGAAGATAAGCTTCGCCGTCACGTTCTGCATCTTCAAGTCTTTTGAGGTTCTCTCCGGGAAAAGTCGTCGGCCTGGGAGGACCGAATGAGCCTCCGCTCTGCGATATTGCTCCGTGGAACAGTCCTTTTGCAAGGGGTGAAGCACATAACATACTGACAGCTATGCCACCGGCAGATTCACCGAAAATCGTAACGTTATCAGGGTCGCCTCCAAACGCAGCAATATTATCCTTAACCCACTGAAGCCCGGCAATCATGTCGAGAAGACCGTAGTTTCCGGAAACATTTTGCGGATTCTCCCTGCTCAGTTCAGGGTGAGCAAGAAAACCAAGCTGACCGACACGATACGCTATACTAACAAGAACGACACCTTTCCTTGCAAGATTTTCCCCGCTGTAATTGGGTTCTGATGTCGATCCTGCCCCAAAACCTCCTCCATAGATCCAAACGAGCACAGGGATGCGGTCCTTCTTTGATTTAGCGGGTGTCCAAACATTCAGATATAAGCAATCCTCGCTTTTGCCTGCAGGCGGATTACCCCCCTGGACGGGACCCGGAGCAAATTTATTTGCTTCAAGTACTCCCTCCCATTTTTCTGCCGGCCGGGGAGCACGCCATCGCAGATCACCGACAGGCGGTGATGCAAAAGGAATGCCTTTATAAACCGTCAATCCGTCTTCAATAGTTCCCTTCACTAAGCCGCCATCTGTTTTAGTCTGTCCAGGCTCTTTGCTGTTGCATGCTGCGGTAACAAACAACACAATAACTGCTGTAATAATAGTAAATTGTTTCATAGACCCTCCTGATGAAATTATTGATTCTGATTTTTTCTTCAACAGCCTCGACTATAGTCTGCTGCCGTCAATAAAGATATGATAAAATTGAATCTGAGGATACTGGTGAATGAAAAATTAATGACTCAAAATCAAGGGTGCCTCAACAAACAATGTCCCCTGTCAGGCTCAGGTGATCCATTTTTTAAATATCATGAACCATGAAAGCTGATAATACTCGCCAGAGGCTTTATTCATAAGTGACATATTGGCTTTTACAGGAAACGGGACCAGCACGTCATAACCTGTTTTCCAGTTAGCCGGGGTCATCACATCATCCCTGTAAGTTAACTGAAGAGCCTTTATTGTTCTGACAAGTTCTTCCATATTCCTTCCAACTTCCTGCGGATAGAAAAATTCTGCCCTTATCTTATTGTCCGGATCAATTATAAATACCCCTCTCACATCCCTGTTATTATCAGTTTCCCGATGTATCATCCCATATAATTTAGCGATATTCAGTCCTGAATCATCCATTATGGGAAAATTGATGTTCTGCTGAGAGTATCCCCTGTATTCAATATTTTCAAGTGTCGTTTTCCATTGATTATGAGTATCAAGAGGATCTGTTGAAACAACAAGTAATTTAACTCCCAGTTTATCAAATTCATTCTGCAGGTTTGCAAGTTCTATCAGTTCAGTGGAGCACACAGGAGTAAAATCCATCGGGTGACTGAGTATTACCTTCCAGCTCTTGCCAAAATCTGACGGGAAATTAACAGGACCTGCTGTTGATTCAGCATAAAACGATGGCGCCTCTTCCCCTATAAGCGGAATCCTGAAGTTTCGGATCTCAGTTCTCCGGTTCACCCCAGGGGTTTCCCCTGCAGGCTTGAAAATATTTTTGAAAAAAGTCATTGCCTGAACAAATCTTGTAGCTTCTTAAAATAAACCGTCGTTACAAAGAACAACATATCCAATCTAACAAACTGAAATGATATATGTTCATTGCCTTTTAATGTATTCTTTATAACAGGAGATTCCTGTTTTTGCAGAAAGATTCTCTGACTGTTGTTCACGAAAACACAAACAGAACCATAATCGCGGACCATTTTATCCCCTGATGTGTAACCTTGAGATAAAGAGACATGATCTCATTAGTATTGTATTTATGTCGTAAACATTCGACATTAAGTAAGCTATTGGGGAAAAAGAGGCTGTCTCAAAAGCCTGAAAACAACCCCCTGCCCCCTAAAGGGGGTTCTCTGGAATTCTGAATATCAATAAGTCCCCCCTGGGGGATTTAGGGGTAGGTAAAGAGAAGTAGGGCTTTTGATACAGCCTCTTTTTTATGATTATCGCAAATCTGTTATTCTGTAATAACACCCTCTATAGGGGGTATTTTCCTGAATCCGGGACCCATAGCCCCGGGAAAATCTACAAATATCTTATTATCTTCAAAACTGAAGCTCATTATTTCATTATGAACACTTTCAATATACCTGAGCGTCAGTTCTAGTGACTTCTCATCCTTCCAGGTAAAGGCCCCTGCAATTTTGAACGGAGGCAGACCGTTAAGGGCGTTCACAGCAGTTGCGAAAATTGAAGGCCCGTGCCTGAGCGTCTCTCCAAGCTCCCACTTGCCGGATCCAAATGAAAGGTCATAAGATTCAGCATCGGTTTTAATGTTGAGAAGGCATACATCGTCCTTAAACTGAAAGGTAAGGCTTTGAATCGATCTGTTATTCTCCGGGAATGTGAATGTCTTGCCGGATATTTTTGATGTTATTGCTTCATTGGTGTTTTTCGGCGGAACAGGCAGAGCCAGAGAAGCCAGTCTTTGCTTCATCTGAGCAACAGATCCTTCGTCGGCAGGCAGCGGATCATCTTCCATTGCCGGATAGAGGTATTTCCATGCCATATCAAGCTCCCCCCACATATCATTCGAATTGGCTGTAAACACTACTATGGCATCCTTTTCAGGAATAATGAGTATGAACTGCCCGAAAGCGCCGTTGGCCTGGTAGGAGTTGTTCCGTGCGCGCCAGAACTGGTAACAATAGCCCTGAACATCATCAAGTGATGAATCTCTTTGTTCCTGAGTAAGCTCAGGCCTTTGCTGTATCTTCAACGAGGTGGCTTCTTCAACCCACTTTTCAGGAAGCAGCTGTTTACCGTTCCATTTCCCCTTATTAAGATAGAGTTGTCCCAGTTTCGCCATGTCCTCGGTTTTAACCCTGATGCCCCATCCTCCGGTATTTATATCACCCGGGGCTGTTTCCCAGTCTATCCCTTCAATACCCAATGGTTCAAATAATCTCGGAGTTAGGTAGTCGATAACTTTTTCACCGGATACTTTCTGAACAATGGCCGACAACATAAAGGTAGCCAGCGAACTATACCTGTATCTTGACCCTGGTTCAATGTCGACGGGGGTCTCCAGGTATGATTTAACCCAATCCTGCGTATTAATGGGCGGTTCGCGCCGCTGGCCGGTTGCCATTGTCAACAGGTGTTTTATTTTAAGCTGCTCCAGATTTGAACTGATTGAATCAGGCAGCTTATCAGGGAAAAATGATATTACCTGATCTTCAATACTAAGCTTCTTTTCCTTAACGGCAAAGCCAACAGCTGTCGAGGTGAAACTTTTACTTGCAGAGTACATTGTGTGTTTCAGGTCGGGTTTGTAAGGATCCCACCAGCCTTCGGCAATAACCTTCCCATGCCTCAGTAGCATAAAACTGTGAAATTCTGTCTTGGTATTAGTTGCAGCCGAGTCAAGAAATGTAATGATCGCTTTTGAGGAAACTCCTTCAGCTTCCGGAGTACTCCTTGGAAGTGATTTGTCCACATCTTTTTCGGTACAGGAGAAAAGTATCAGACTGATACAAAATAATAAAACCGACAATCTTTTAAAAGCTTTTTTCATAGGGTAGAGTTTAAAGAATTCTCAATCAGAAATTAGAACCATAAAAATAAAACTAATTCTGATATCATTTCTTATGTAAGACATTTTTAAGATGTAAATCTCCTTTTCTTAACCAGATGAAAAATGATATTCAATGGAAAGTAATCAGAGTTTATTTGATTAATAATTCTTGCCATTTCCCTTTTATATAAGATCCAATTAGTTTATTTTTAGTGACCATGATAATAAAAAACGGAGGTTGAAATGAATAGAAGCGATTTTTTAAAAACGATGGCAACTGCAGCTCCGGCCGCAACAGTAATGCCAAACTTCAGCCGTCTGGCTGAGACAGAGGTGGGTAAGGTAAAGATAACCGATGTAAAATGCATGAGGGTCCAGATGGGTACAAGAGGTCATGTTTTACCGCTTGTAAAGATCGAGACTGATGCCGGTGTATACGGGATCGGGGAATGTCATCATGATGTTACAGGCCTGGGAGCCAAGGATGTCGTTGAAAATGCTTTCAAACAGATCCTTGTAAAACAGGATCCCTTCGACATTGCACGGCTGACCGAACAGATGAGATTCCGGGTATCTTACCTGGGCGGAAATGGAGGTATAGGAATACATGCAGTTACCGGGTGCGAGGTTGCATTGTGGGATCTTGTTGGTAAGCTGCTTGGCATGCCTCTTCGCAAGATACTTGGTGGCGGATGTTACACCGACAAGGTAAGAGCTTATCTTACAAGTCAGCCCAGGAATATGCTCGATCCTGCCGTTTGCAGGGAATGGATTGACTATGTTAACCAGTCTGTACAGAAATGGACGGCAGCCAAACCGTTCAGGATTTCCAACCGTCCGGGCCGTGAGGCATTGAACCGCCGCCTTTCTTACACCGAGCTGCAAAATAACGTCAGAGGATATACAAATCTGAGAGAAGCTGCAGGTGATGAATTTGAAATAATAGTACACTGCCACTGGGAATTCGGTTTCTGGGATGCAATCAGCCTGGCAAAAGCACTGGAACCAATAAGACCCTGGTGGATCGAAGATCCAATGCCTATAGAATATGTTGATACATGGGCTAAACTTACAGCAGCTTCTCCTGTTCCGATACTGTGCGGAGAGAATTTATATACTCTTCACGATTTCCTGCCCTTCATTACCAAACAGGCTGTCCATATGGTAGAAATAGATATATCAATGGCAGGTGGCCTGCTGGAGGCTAAAAAGATTGCCGATCTTGCAAATGCATATTATATGCCCGTTGCTACACATAATGTTATGGGTCCTGTTGCTACAATAGCATCCGCAAATTGTGCGGCAACAATGTTTGATTTTATAGGACATGAAAGCTATGACTATAAAACAACTTCACGCGATGGTCATGCAGGATGGGAAACCCTTATTGAATATGACAGGGAAATAATCCAGGATGGATATATCCAGCTTTCAGACAAACCAGGCCTCGGACTGGATCTTAATAAAGAAGTAGCCACCAGGAATCTTGTTAAAGGAGAAAAATGGTGGGGATAAGAAACTAATCTGAAATATTATTGACTTCCATTA
>CAYNRI010000072.1:0-13511 GCA_964399575.1 uncultured Rikenellaceae bacterium | reverse complement strand
GACTATGGCGGATTTGGCGGAAGATTTACATTTCTTCCGACTGACAGGATAGCTCTTTTTGGAGCAGTCGGATGGAATGTAATCGGATTGGGCTTTAACGGCGGTGTGAATTTCAGGATCTCACCGCAAAAAAAGATATGCCCGTTCATCGGAGCTATGTATGGATATAACGGAGCTTTAAAAGTCACCGGAAGTATTGATTTCAAGGAAGTGTATTACGGACCATCATTTTCTTTCGGAACGGAAATATGGTCCTTCCTGAAATACGATTACTTCAACATTGAACTTATCCTTCCCCTGAGACCATCTGAATATAAGACTAATTATGATGAACTCAAGGACATGGGCGTAGAATTTAAAGTTCCTTCGATCCCCGTTGCTTTCAGCCTCGGATATCACTTCGCTTTTTAGCATATTTTAACGCTTTACTAACCTGAAGCAGAAAGCGTTGATCTGTAATGATGTTTACTGCTTAAGAAAGCAGGATAACCGCAAAAGTTAAAGCATTCTTTCTTAAGACTGCTTAATGTATTTTCCCAAAAATGTTAATAGGCAGGCTGGTCTATTTCTTTATCTTTGCTGATATAAAAATCTATCTATGACTGTCAGTAAAGAAGACAAGCTTATACTCGTAACCAACGATGATGGTTTATATGCTGCAGGATTAAGAGCTCTCTTTGAGGTAATGGAGGAGTTTGGAAAAGTAGTTATTATTTCCACAATGGAGAGCCGTTCTGGCATGTCACAGGCACTTACTGTGAAAACTCCCCTGAGGGTAAAGCTGCTTGAAGAAAATGACAGGCACAGGATATATGCATGCAACGGAACGCCGACAGACAGCATAAAATTAGCTGTCAATCAATTACTTGAGCGGACACCTGATTTTGTAATATCCGGGATCAACCATGGCTCAAATGCCTCAGTAAGCATCCTGTATTCCGGAACAATGGCAGCAGCCCTCGAGGGTTGCCTGTATGGGATATGCTCAGTCGGCTTTTCACTGAATAGTTTTTCTCCTGTATCTGATTTCAGTGTCTGTAACGATCCAATAAGAAGAATAATTAAAAATCTTATAAGCGAACCTCTCCCGGAAGGTATATGCCTGAATGTTAATATTCCGGCTGTTCCGAAAGACCAGATAAGAGGAATAAGGATATGCCGCCAGTCAAAAGGTAACTGGAAGGAAGAGTTTGAAAAACGTAAAGATCCTATGGGTAAAACCTATTACTGGCTTACAGGATATTTCAATAATCAGGAACCTGATGCAACAGACACCGATGAATGGGCCTTGGCTAATAATTATGTAGCTGTAGTCCCCATTACCGTTGATATGACTGCTCATGGCTACCTTGATAAACTTGAGCAAAGATTTAAGTGATGAACATTCTGGAAAAGCACGATAAAGTCTCTACAGGGGCGCTAAGTGGTTTTTTATTGCCTTGTTTAATTATCATTGTCGTATTCTTCTTTGCAAAAGGGGATCCAACTGTCAAAGAGTGGGTTGGAAAGATTGCCAGGGCCGGAGTTGAAACCCATATTATGTCTCTTTGCATATTTCCCAACATTGTTATATTTCTTGTATTCAATCAGCTTGATATGCTCCGTGCTGCAAGAGGTGTTCTTGGGGTAACGATTTTCTGGGCAATAATTGTCTTTGCAGTATATTTTTTATTATGAAGTATTTTATTGTTGCAGGCGAACAATCAGGAGACCTTCATGGTTCAAACCTTGTCAAAGCCCTTTTAAAGCATGATAATGAAGCAGAGATCCTATGCTGGGGAGGTGATCTTATGCAGGAAGCAGGTGCCAGGTTATTGATGCACTATAAAAAAACTGCAATTATGGGCTTGACTGCTATTGTGAAAAACCTGGGAACCTTTATCAGGAATCTTTCTCTTTGCCGCGATCAGATAATATCATTCAATCCGGATGCAGTAATACTTATTGATTTTCCGGGCTTCAATCTTCGTCTGGCCGAAAAGATCAAACATCAGGGAATTAAGATCTTTTATTATATATCACCCAAATTCTGGGCCTGGGGAGAATACAGAATAAAGAAGATCAGGAAATTAATTGACAGAATGTTCATTATCTTTCCTTTTGAGAAGGATTTTTACAATAAACATGGTATCCGGGTCGAATATTATGGTAACCCTCTCGTTGATGAGACTGAAGTAAGATCTGCTTCTCTTCCTGAAAAAAGCGAAATACTGAGATCCCTTGCCCTGCCTGAAAAACCACTGATAGCTCTTCTATCAGGAAGCCGAAAACATGAGGTAAGATCAATATTGCCACAGATGATAAGCATTGCAGATGATTTTCCCGGATATCAGTTTATAATTGCCGGGGTCAGAAATCTGCCGGACGATTTATATAGGATTATAATCGGAGATAAACCTGTTAAAGTTGTAAAGGACAAGACCTATGAAATTCTTAAAGTGGCTGATGCAGCACTTGTTGCATCCGGAACAGCAACCCTTGAGACGGCACTGTTAAACATACCCCAGGTTGTATGCTATAAGGGTGATTTTCTTTCAATGCTCCTTGCATGGATAATGATAAAAGTAAAATATATATCACTTGTTAACCTTATATTGGATAAAGAAACAGTAAAGGAACTCCTGGGCTATTCACTTACTAAAAAAAATCTTCTGCGGGAAACAAGGGATATTCTTCCGGGTGGGGCAAGAAGAAATCAAATTCTCAATGATTACAGTGTTATAAGAACAAAGCTCGGACCTGCTGGCGCTTCATCCAGGATTGCATTTGAAATGATAAACGAGTTAAAGAATAAAAGAGGTGTTATACTGACAAAATAATGAACCTTTTTGTGGCTAAGTTCAGATTCATTTTTTTTTGTTCACTTGCTCTTTACGGCACCGTTCTGCAGGCTCAGTTAAGAATAAGGATCTTTGCAGATAAGGCTCCTGCATCTGCTCTTTTCTCAGTTACTGAGAGTGAGTATTCTTTAACCAATCCCAACGGTCAGACAAGGATAATACGATCAGGAGAATCAGTGATAATATCAAAATATAATTCAGTCCTTACTGTTAAAACAAATAGCGATCCTGCATTTATTTGTGATTCTGTTCATTTCTCACCAAAAGACCCAACTGCTTCTTTTTCACTAAGGATTAATTCAGGGATTCCCCTGCGGCAATACTATAAAGGCGATCTGAAGTGCTATCCTGATCTTGGCACAATTGTCTTTATAAACATTCCGGATATCGATTCCTACCTTGCAGGTGTTGTAAGGACAGAAGGCGGATCTGTGAAGAATATTGAATATCTTAAGACGCAGGCAATTATTGCAAGGACATATATGTTCAAGTATTTCAGCAAGCATGCCACCGATAATTATAATCTGTGTGATGGTACTCATTGCCAGGCTTTTAACGGGATTACAGATGATTCACTGATTATCAGGGCAGTAAAGGACACCGAAGGGCTCGTGATACTTGACAGAGACAGTTCACTTATAATTTCTGCATTTCATTCCAACTGCGGGGGAGAGACCGCCTCATCAGAGAATGTATGGCTGACTGCTCAGCCTTATCTGAAAAAAGTAGTCGATCCCTATTGTACTAATTCACGAAATGCCAGATGGAAAAAGACGCTTAGCGTTAACGAGTGGATTGCTTATCTGAAGAAATCTGGTTTTTTAGCCGGGCAAGGGGAGGCTGCAATGCTTAATTTTGCGCAAACAGCACGTAAGTATGAGTACGTCTGTGGTAGTTTCTCTCTACCTCTTCATAGAATCAGGGAAGATATGGGTCTTCGTTCTGCATTTTTTTCGCTGAAGGTTGAAGGCGATTCGGTATATCTTGACGGCAAAGGCTATGGGCATGGAGTAGGTCTTTGCCAGGAGGGTGCTATTGTAATGGCAGAAAAAGGCTTTGATTACAGGCAGATAATAAGCTTCTATTATGATGGAGTGATAGTGTCAGACATAAACAATGCAGTTAAAGAATGATCTGTCAAGCTTAATTTGTTTATTTTTGCCAATCAGCTTAAGTTATGTTTGCTATTTTCAGTAAAGAGATAAGCGGCTTCTTCAGCAGTCTGACAGGCTATATAGTTATAGTTGTATTCCTGCTTGTAAACAGCCTCTTCATGTGGGTCTTCCCTGGTCAGTGGAATATCCTCGACAGCGGATACGCAGGTCTTGATACACTTTTCTTTCTTGCACCCTGGATATTTCTTTTCCTTGTCCCGGCAGTGACAATGAGGATGTTTGCAGAGGAGAAACGTCTTGGGACAATGGAATTGATATATTCCAAACCTGTGACAGAAAGGGAAATAATCTACGGGAAGTATCTGGCTTCAGTGAGCCTCGTTCTAATGGCATTGCTTCCGTGCCTCATATGGTATATCTCTGTTTATTTGCTTGGAGATGTGCCGGGTAATATAGATAAAGGAGGCACCCTGGGATCTTTTATAGGGTTGTTTTTCCTGGCTGCAATATATGCTTCGGCAGGATTATTTGCTTCCTCCCTGACAGATAACCAGGTTATTGCATTTATTGTTGCTGTTGTGATCTGTCTTATACTCTTTGCGGGATTTGATGCAATTGCTTATCTGCCGGGCCTTAAAAAATTCGATGAATTTATAATAAGGCTCGGTATAAATGAGCATTATAAATCGATGAGCCGGGGAGTTATCGACATACGGGATGCAGTTTTTTATTTATCTGTTGCGGCAATATTTAATGAAGCGACAAGGCTTGTAATGGTATCAAGAAGGTGGAAGAAAAAGAGTTGAGAAATGCCTGAGAATTCAAATAGCAGAAATATAAGACTGAACAGCTGGATCAGCTTTATCATTACAATAGCGGGGATAATCTTGACAGCCTGGGTGCTTTCACTTTCCCGTATAAGACTTGATCTTACCGAAGATAAGCGCTATACACTTTCAGATCAGTCGGTTAAAGTATTGAACGGGATAAAGAATGATATCTATGTCCAGGTCTATCTTGATGGTGAGATGCAGATCCCTCTTAAAAGATTGAAACGCTCGGTTCAGGAAATGCTTGAAGAGTTCAGGATAGCCTCGGGCAGAAAAATAACATTTGAATTTATAAACCCGTCAGCTTCCGGAGATGATCAGCAGAGGGAAGCAATTTTCCAGGATCTTTACAGCAAGGGGCTTAGCCCTGTCAGAGCTCATTATACAGATGATGAGGGAGGTGCCAGTCAGAGGCTCGTTTTTCCCGGAATGATAATCAATTTTAACGGAATTGAAGTGCCGGTCAACTTCCTGAAGAATAATCAGGCTCTGTCGTATGAACAAAACATACTCCATTCAATAGAAGGTCTGGAATATGAAATGATCCAGACGATTGCAACTGTCTCTTCCGATACAATTCATAAAGTGGCATTCCTGGAGGGTCATGGTGAATTGTCTGAGGCGGAGGTGGCTGACATCACAATCAATCTGGCCCGATATTTTACAGTTGACAGAGGTATCATAAATGGAAAACACGGGATACTTGATCAGTACTCAGCAGTAATAATAGCTGCACCAGAAGAAGAGTTCAGTGAAGCGGATAAATTTGTTATCGACCAGTACATAATGAATGGTGGCAAGGTACTCTGGCTGCTTGAACAGGTTTATGTGAACAGAGATAGTTTATCTTCCGGCGAGACAGCTGGGTTTTATTATCCTCTTAACATCGAGGATCAGCTCTTCAGGTATGGAACAAGGATCAACCCTGAAGTCATTCAGGATATGGATTGCATGTTGATAAGGCTTTCTGTGACAGCAGGCGGAGGTCAAAGACAGATTGTTCCCGCTCCATGGATATACTATCCTTTACTGTCTCCTGATAAACATCACCCGGTGACAAGGAACCTGAATAAGGTAAAGGGTGAATTTGTCAATACAATTGATACTGTCGGAATGGATAAATCAATTAAAAAGACAATCCTGCTGCATACATCCGATTACTCAAGGACAATTGCCCCTCCAATGTTAATAAAACTTCAGGAAGCCGAAACGGTCCCTGATGAGAAAGAATTTAACAGATCCCGCCTGGCAGCAGCTGTCCTCCTTGAGGGGGTTTTCCCTTCTGCATTCAGGAACAGGATGACGGGAACTCTTTTTGGTAACAGTAATATCAGGGTAAGTAATGAAAGCCTTCCAACCCGGATGATAGTTATTGCTGACGGAGATATAATAAGGAATGAAGTGCAGAGATCAGGATCGGCAGAAATCCCCTTGCCGCTGGGTCAGGATAAATATACGGGTCAACTGTTCGGGAACAGGGATTTTCTTTTGAATTGCATGAACTATCTTGTTGATCAGAATGACCTGATGCAGCTACGGTCGAGGGAGATGAAGCTGCGATTGCTCGACAGGGTAAGGATAAAGGACCAAAGAATCCTCTGGCAGGTTTTCAATATTTTGGCCCCTGTCATACTCGTAATTCTTGCAGGCCTGATATATAATTTTGTCAGGGTAAGAACTTATTCAAAATACAGATAATGAATAATATATATATCAGAAATACTTTAATTCTGGTCTGTCTTTTGATTTTACTTGGAGTTGTTCTATTTATTAAAAAATATCCTTCGGCCGGGAAAAAGCAGACCCTTTTTGCGTCAGAACCAAAGAGCGAAATTACAAGGATCGAATTTACCGAAAGGGAAAAACAAGTGGTTCTTACCCTCGAGGCTGAAGGATGGAAGGTAAATGGCAGGCATGAGGCCAGGAAAAATGCAGTCTCCTTCATGATCAGGATACTTACGGAGATGAGGATTAAATCACCGGTGTCGGAGGAGATGTTTAATAATGAGGTTACCTTGAAAGAAATTGACCCCGTTGAAGTGAAAGTTTTTGAAAAAAGGAAACTCCTCAGGTCTTTTATTGTATTCAGGACGCCGGGAAATAAGTACGGGAACATAATGAAAGTAAGGGAAAGTGCAAAGCCTTTCATTGTAAGTATCCCCGGTTATGAGGGAGATATTGGTTCGGACTTCAAGGCTGATGAACTCTATTGGAGACCATTCACAATTTTTAATCTCCGTCCTGCTGAGATATCAGCCATATCTCTTGAAAATCTTTCTGATACTGCCTTATCATTCAGGATCACCAGAGCTGGCGATACTTTTAAATTGTATGATAATGAACGTTCTCTTTCAGGATGGGATTCAACGCGGGTCAGGAGATATGTATCATATTTCACATGGGTCCCGTTTGAAGGACTGGCTGAAGATATAACTTCCGAAGAAAAGAAAAGTATTGAATCTCAGAAACCGTTATACAGATTGACAGTTGTGACATCAGAAGGAGTTGAGACAAGTCTTTCAATGTGGCAAAGACATATAGGAGGGAATACTGATAATGACAGATTGTGGGCAAAGAAAACCGGGATAGACGGATTTCTTGTTATCAGATACTTTGATGTTGATCCTCTTCTGAAAGGTATAACTTATTTTTTCCCTGAATAAAACACCGTAGGAGCCGTGCTCAGCTATAATTAAAATAAACAGAAACCTGTTTATAAGTGATTGTTATTAGTTATAATTAAATTTGAGGGAATATTTTTTTTTTGTAATATTGATAATCAGGAATAATTAAAGGATCTTATATTAATACATTTATTATAAGTGACATACATTAATCTGAAATCAAAATTGTAAACTTAAACCTTAACAATATGAAATTTGTAGTGTCAAGCACTGAACTGCTGGGTCATCTTCAGGCTATAAGCAGGGTAATAAGCTCAAAGAATACACTTCCCATCCTTGATAATTTTCTTTTCAACCTAACCGGGAATGATCTTGAAATAACAGCATCGGATCTTGAATCGACCCTTATAACGAGGATGGTACTTGAGAATACCCAGGGCGACGGCATGATAGCTCTTCCTGCACGGATTCTGCTCGACACACTCAAAGAGTTTTCAGCTCAGCCGCTGACATTTGATATCAACCTTGAGACGATGGCTGTAGAGATAAGTTCTGAAAACGGTAAATTCAATGTTGTGGGACAAAACGGGATTGATTTTCCGGCATTACCAGCTATAAAAAAGGATAAGAAATTCCAGTTCTCAATAAATGCAGATGTCCTTCTTGCAGGGATCAATAAGACTCTTTTTGCAACAGCAGAAGATGAACTGCGGCCTGTAATGGGAGGGATATTCATTGAAGCCTCACCCGAAAAGATCACTTTCGTCGCATCAGATGCTCATAAGCTCGTGAGATACCAGAGAAATGATGCCCATGCTGATGACAGTGCTTCTTTTATACTGCCTAAAAAACCTGCTTCCCTTCTGAGGAATATTCTACCCAGGGAAGAGGGCCCGTCTTCTGTTGAATTTGATGATAAGAACGCTTTCTTTAATCTTAATAATTATAAGGTTGTATGCCGTCTTGTTGAAGGGAACTATCCTAATTATAATTCTGTGATCCCAAAAAACAATCCTAGAAAAGTTACAATAGACAGGGTCGAATTCTATAATACACTAAGGAGAGTTTCAGTATTCTCAAACCAGGCCAGCAATCTTGTAAAGATGCAATTAAAAGGCAATCAGGTAACAGTATCGGCACAGGATATTGATTTTTCAATTTCAGCCTATGAGAAAATAAAATGCCAGTATGAGGGAGATGAACTGGAGATAGGATTTAAATCTGTATTCCTTCTGGAGATCCTTGCCAATATTGGTTCTCAGGATGTTATGATAGAGCTTGCAGATCCGACACGCGCTGGCCTTTTCCTTCCCGCTGTGACAGAGAATGAATCAGAAGACCTTCTGATGCTCCTTATGCCAATGATGATAAATGCCTGATAGTTGGAACTCAAACTTAAACGCCCTATTGTCTTTATTGACCTTGAAACAACGGGGATAAATGTATCATCCGACCGTATAGTTGAGATATCTGCCCTTAAGATACATCCTGACGGCAGGGAACAGTGGCTGAATACAAGGGTAAACCCTGAAATGCATATTCCCGAAAAAGTAACACAAATTCACGGAATATCCGATAAGGATGTTGCTGATTCCCCTGTTTTCAGGGAGATAGCGAAGAATCTGGCAGCTTTTCTTGAAGGATGTGACCTCGCCGGATATAATGCTGTTAAATTTGATATACCGGTCCTTGCGGAAGAATTCCTGAGAGTCAATCAGGATTTCAATTTCACGAAACGCCGTTATGTTGACCCTCAGGTGATCTTCTATAAAAAAGAACAGAGAACCCTTTCTGCAGCATACAAGTTTTACTGTAGGAAAACCCTCGAAAATGCTCACAGTGCTCAGGCTGATACGTCAGCAACATACGAGGTGCTGAAAGCACAGCTCGATACATATCCTGATCTTGAAAATGATATTGAAAAACTTTCTGCTTTCAGTGCTTTCAACGAAAACGTTGATTTTGCAGGTCGGATAATAATGAATGAGAAAGGTGTTGAGGTTTTTAATTTCGGGAAGCACAAGGGAAAATCTGTTGAGGAAGTATTCAAGGAAGAACCTGCTTATTATTCGTGGATGATGAACGGTGATTTTCCACTGTATACAAAAAAGATACTTACTGAAATAAAATTAAGAACATTCGGAAATAAAGAAAAATGATATGAAGATTATATGCATCGGTCTGAATTATAGAAATCATGCTAAGGAAATGGGCAAACCCTTCCCAACGGAACCGGTTGTTTTTATGAAGCCAGATTCATCTCTCATAAAAAATAACAAACCTTTCTTCCTGCCTGATTTTTCGGATATGATTCATTACGAGGCTGAAATAGTAGTTAAGATCAGTAAACTCGGAAAGAGTATTTCTGTAAACTATGCTAACAGGTATTATGATGAGCTGACTTTAGGGATAGATATTACAGCAAGGGACATCCAGAGCAGGAATGCAGCAGCCGGATTTCCCTGGGAATTGGCAAAGGGTTTCGATGGATCTGCCCCGATCGGTAAATTCGTTCCCGTCTCTTCACTGAAAGATATGAAAGACATAGATTTCCGTCTTGAGATCAATAACAAGATTGTTCAGAAAGGCAATTCATCTGATATGATCTTCAGCATTGATGAGATAATATCTTATGTATCAAGATTTTTCACATTAAAAACAGGTGACCTTATCTTCACCGGAACTCCTTCGGGTGTCGGAGCACTTCATAAGGATGATAATCTTGTAGCTTATCTCGGAGAAAAGCCGCTTCTTGATTTCATGATCAGGTAAAGACCTGATTAAAAAGCTGTCTGGCTATTAATCTGAAATTTTATACTCCGGTGCTTTTCTGTGCCTGGATGCCTGTTCATAGCTGTATGCTATTTCGATAAGCAATGGCTCACTCCATGCTCTTCCGAAAAAGGTAATGCCAGCAGGCAGATCTGATGCAAATCCCATGGGGACACTTATTGCCGGATAACCGGAAATAGCGGCAAGAGACGAATTCCCTCCTACATAATGATCCCCCAGGATAAGATCAGTTTTCCAGGCTGGTGATCCGGTAGGCGCTATTATCGCATCTAACTTATTGGAATTCATAATCTTGTCTATTCCTTCTTCACGGGTTGCCCTGTGCATCTTTTCCAGGGCTTTCAGATATTCCGGAGTGTGAAGGTCACCTTTCTTTTCAGCTTCAATAAGGATTTTCTGATCGAAATATTTCAGTTCCACTGTGTCATTCCTGTTGAATTCAATAAGATCCTTAAGGCTTTTTACAGGTACATTGTCAGTAAGCCCCGAGAAATATTTATTTAATCCGTCCTTGAATTCATAAAGCAGTACCTGGTAGGAGGCCTCTTCATATTCGCCTGACCGTGGGGCTTCTATTTCAATTATTTCCGCTCCCCGGGCTTTCATAAGTCTTGTTGCCTGGGCCATCAGACTGTCAACTTTGTCAGAGAATCCCCCCGACTCCTTTAAGAGACCTATCCTTTTTCCATTAAGGCCGTCAGCTTTAAGATATTCTGAGTAATCTGTTTTATATTTTCCTTCAGCGGCAAGGGTTTTTGAGTCAAGAGAGTCTATTCCTGTCATCCCTCCGAGGCATATAACTGCATCTTCAACGGTTCTTGCCATTGGGCCGGGGGTATCCTGGGTGAATGATATAGGAATTATTCCGCTCCTGCTTAAAAGCCCTACTGTCGGTTTAATTCCCACTATCCCGTTATTGTTTGACGGACATACTATTGAACCGTTGGTTTCGGTACCGATAGCTAACATGCATAAGTTCGCTGAAACTGCTACTCCGGAGCCTGAGCTTGATCCACAGGGATTACGGTCAAGTACATAAGGATTCTTTGTCTGCCCTCCAACACCGCTCCAACCACTCGATGATGTCATAGCCCTGAAGTTGGCCCATTCACTTAGATTTGCCTTGGCGATAATTACAGCACCTGCCTCACGAAGTTTTTTAGCTATGAAACTGTCAGCTTCAGGATATGAATCCTTTAAGGCCGCAGAGCCGGCTGTTGTCGGCATAGGATCGTTAGTGTCAATATTATCCTTCAGGATTACCGGAACGCCGTGCAGAGGCCCTCTGATCTTCCCTGATGCAAGTTCAATATCAAGTTCTTCGGCTATCTGCATGGCATCAGGGTTTATCTCAATAACTGAATTCAATCCGGGCCCGTTAATATCTAAAGCAATTATTCTGTCGATATAAGCTGAAACAACATCCGAAACAGAATATTCCTGCGTTTTATAGCCAGCCTGCAGCCTTGCAATTGTCATCTCTTCCAGCCATTTGTTATCTGTTGGTTCCTCCTTCTCTTTTGTGACGGGTGACTGGCAGCCAATAAAGAAAACCAGAAAGAAAGCAAATACGTTCAGATATTTTTCGGTACTTCTTTTCATCAGTCTGTAATTAAGTTTATTATTAATGTGAATATACAACTATTATTAATTAAGTGAGAATTGAATTGGCAGGTTCTGTTAAGCTTAGCCCGGGGTCGGGATTTTATCAGAAATACAATGCTATGCTTGCATCAAAATCTTATACGAGCTAAATATGATCCTTAAAACCGACAGGGATATAAGGACTTATATTGTTTTTAAAATAAAAATCTTAATTAAGTATAAGATGAAAAGGAATTTTAGGATTTTTCAAATCCTTCCGGCGGAGCTCACACTCTTTTCTTCATCATCAGTTAAGCTATACATTGCCCTGTTGGCATTTGCCCTTTCCTGAATTATGTCGATAAGTTCTTCTCCTGATATCCTGAAATTCTCAGCTTTTGCCGGAGTCTCGATATACATGATAGTTCCGGGATCGATTCCCTTTTCGATAACAACATCCTTGTCATTCATTTCACCAAGCACAACTACCTGCTTAACTCCATTCCTTGTATATACGACAGGAATACCATCAGCGCCGGTGTGAACGCATTCTTTAGGAATGTATGTTACATTATCAAGGGCGTTGATTATAATTTTATTTGATGTTGTCATTGATGGTCTGAGAGAGAAATCAGAACCATCTAACATGATAAGCACTTCAAAGACTTTGGAATCGGAATTTGCCAGTACTTCTCCAATGTTAGATATGGCAATGACTTTCCCGGAGTACAATTTTTCAGGGAAGGCATCTATTGTAATACTTACTGATTGCCCCGGTTTTACCCTGCTTACTTCAATCTCACTTACATAGACCTTTGAAAGCATACTTGAAAGATCCGGCAGAGTTGCAACAATCCTGTCCTGAGGATCAATATTCGAACCAACTTTTCTTTTTCTGCCCAGCCTGTCTTTCTTGTATGTTATCATGCCTGGTGAAGGAGCTGTAATTGTGAAAGCTCTGATAAGGCTCTCATATTCCCTTACTCTTTCCTCAACCCTTTCTATCCTTATCCTCTGGTTCCTGACTTTTATTTTTGTTTGCGCTTCACTGAGTGTGTAGCTTCTTCTCAACTGCTCAAGGTCTCTCTGTGCTTTATCAAGGCTTATTTCAGCCTGTCTTTGTGTTGTTGGAGTCTCATATTGTGAGTTTCTCACTTTTATTTCAGCCTCATTGACAACATGGATCTGATTTGTAATCTGATCCCTCATGTTGTTCATTGTCAGGGATGTATCGATAAGTATCATTTCCAGATTGGCATACTGTTTCGCCAGATTTTCATCCAGATCCTTTAGGGTGTTTTCAAACTCAGTTCTGTCGAGTGACGCTACAAAGTCCCCTGCTTTTACTTCTGTTCCTTCCGGTACCAGATCAGTTATTTTAAGGTTTGTCGAACGGACATTTCTGCTCCGGGCTATCTCAGGGCCTTTGATATCGATAGAATTTTCAGCTTCCAGTTCCCCGGTTGCTAAAACTGTTATTTCAAACCGGCCAGACCTTGCTTCAGCAAAGAGTCCTGAAATATCTTCTTTTGTAAGGACCTTGTTAAATATGAAAAGAGAAATTGAAGTAACAGCAGCTAAAATTCCTGTTATTATTAATGTCTTTTTAACACTCATGAGGTAATAGCTTAATTGACAATTGTATTGTGTTTTCTGATCACAAAATTATCAAATAATATATTTTCAAGGGTTTGAGCCTGTGTTTTTAACAAAGATTAACATCCT
>CAYNRI010000071.1:0-13527 GCA_964399575.1 uncultured Rikenellaceae bacterium | reverse complement strand
GTTAAAATGTCCGTTCTGTTTCTGAAGCTGTATACGGCCTGCATTCCCAACCAGGGAGGTACGGTCCGGATCAAAATCTGTGTGATCATTATCAGGCCTCTGAAAGTATCTGGCCGATGATTTCTGGGTCTCTGCAATAGCTTCCTTCGTACCGCTTACCTGGCTTAAAGCAAGATTGATATTGAACATCCAGTTCTTCTTGTTGAAATACTGAGTAAAATCAACGCCGCCTGTATAAGCCGATTTATGCATAAAACTGCCCATATTCTGGTCAAGATCCCTGTTTGTGCTTGTGAAAATGCCACCAAGAAGTGTATTTCCCTCTTTTAAATCTTTCTGGACTCTTCCGATCAGATAGTTTGTAAGTGGTTCTACTGTCTGAAAAATACGACCGTCATCTGTTTCTATTTCAGCCTTTTCTTCAGCTGTAATAGCTTCGATGAAGCCCAGCGATAGTCCATTCTTTGTTTTGCCTGTGAGCTTGGCTGCCCCCAGAATTGTCGTGAAATTTGGTTTCTCAGCATACCATCCGTCCTCGAGATCCGCCTGTCCATGCGGATTCCGTCCAATCCTTCTCGAGTAAAAAAGATTATCATTGCCGGAATCTCCGTCGCCCAGACCTATATTAAAATTTGTAATATTATTCCCTTCGATGAAGAAAGGTCTTTTTTCAGAGAAATATGTTTCGTAGGCCGATAGGTTAACTACTGAGGGGTCGGCCTCAACCTGACCGAAGTCAGGATTGATTGTAAGGTCCATTGTCATATTGTTTGTGATCCCTATCTTGGCATCGATTCCGCCGTTCACCTTATATTTTCTGCCATCTTCCCTGAAAGGATTGCCGGCTTCCTTTTTAAATGTTTCAACCTGTGCTACGCCATAAGGAGTTATATCAAAGATCTTTCGTGGCTTTATTTCATCAAGTCCATACAGTTCACCCAAAAGATGAACAACTCCCGGGGCATCTCTTGGAATAGCCTGCCAGAAAGTCTGCTCATCATGTCTGTAAAGGATCCGTGCCACATCAAAACCCCAGACATCTCCCGAGTTTTTATCGAATCTTATCTGGCTGAAGGGAATCTTCATTTCAGCAACCCATCCTTCATCATTCAAGGAAGTTCTGACCCACCAGTTCGGGTCCCAGGAATGATCTTCATCCGAACCGTCATTTGACATCAGGAAATCGTATTTTACCCCTGCTGAGCTAACACCGAAAATGAAAGCTGTACGAAGATCATGAAAACTGTCAATTATTATAGCAGCAAGGTCTCCTTCTGTCCCATCTCTTCTTGTAAGCCTGTTAATTATGCTGTCAGGACTTGTATCGAAGCATTTGATTGCAGCATAAAGGTTATCATCATCAAAAAGTACTTTGAATTCTGTTCTCTGTTTTGAAGGGCGGCCGTCGTAAGGCCGGTTCTGAATAAACCCATTTTCCCAGATGCCAGTGTTCCAAAGTTCTTCATTAAGTATGCCGTCGAGATCAGGAGAAGTCTCAACTCTTGTGGCCTTGTATCTTTTTCTTACAATATCCTCTTTTTCAGTGGTCTGTCCAAATGTTAGAAAGGATCCAAAAAGGGAGATAAAAACGAGGTAGATCAGCTTTTTCATGGTTCGTCTCTGTAAAATAAATCTGCTAAAAAGACGGATGAAGTTTCAGAATGTTGCAGATAGTTTTATTTATAATCATTATGAATAAAAATTATTAATATTTAACATCTAGGCTTATAACAATTTATTATCTTAACGGCGCATTTTTTATAAGGTCTTTCAAGTAAAAAAACAAAAAATCGATAAACATGATAACACGCAGATCGTTCATTACAAAGAGTGCTGCAGCAGCTGCAGCAGCTGTTATTGCACCGTCAGTCTTAGGGCGGGATAAGAAATCTTCAGTTTCACCGGCAGCTGAGTCGGTGCTTAGCGGCAAGAGGGTTCTGTATGTATGGGGAGGCTGGATGGGCCATGATCCCGATAAATGCCGTGATCTTTTCGTTCCATGGCTGGAATCGGAAGGGGCAAAAGTAGTGGTCTCCGACAACCTTGATGCATATATAAACAATGACCTTAAGAAGGATTTCGACCTGATAGTCCAGGCCTGGACCCAGGGAACAATAAACCGCAAACAGGAAAGCGCCCTTCTTTCAGCAGTGAAGGAAACTGGCGTAGGCCTTGCAGGATGGCATGGAGGTACAGGTGATTCATTCAGGAACAACGTTGAATATCAGTTCATGGTTGGTGGCCAATGGGTGGCACACCCCGGGAATGTAATAGATTATACTGTTAATATAGTTGATCAAAAAGATCCTGTTACTAAAGGGCTTAAGGATTTTGCAATGCATTCAGAACAATATTTTGTTCATGTCGATCCGAATGTGAAAGTGCTTGCAACAACTACATTTACTGACAAGGCTGCATCGTGGATTGGCGGGAACATCATTCCTGTTGTCTGGAAAAAAGCTTATGGAACAGGAAGAGTTTTCTACTCATCCCTCGGGCACGTAGTAGGCGATTTCAATGTTCCTGAAGCACTTGAGATAACAAAAAGAGGCATACGCTGGGCCGCTATGAGCAAATTCGAACCAATGGAAGCCTGGCACCAGCCGGCTTATAAAGATCACGGGAAAAGGAAATTTTAATCTGATTCAGGTTTTTGAATAATAATATTGCGGAGATCAGCAGTCTTTCTGAAGGTTACAGTACAGGATCTGCTGGTCTTCGCAATTTTTATTTATAAAGGTTTATAAATTCGTATGAATTACCGAGGTGATCAAGAAAGCGGATAAAGTCAGACCGGGATATAACAAGCGTAGCTGTATTTATATTCGGATGAAAAGCCAGCCTTTCAGATTCATTCAGCTTTTCATCAATGAACAGATGTACGTGCTTTTCAATATCATTAATCAGCCCGAAGGGAGAAACAGACCCCGGTGTCAGCTTTAGGTACTTCATAAGTCTCTGATCGGAGGCGAATGTAAGTTTTCCCTGCCGAAGCCTTTTTTCAAGATCATGGATATCAAGCTGGCGTTGATGTTCAAGGATCACAAGGTAATGACGATTCCCTTTATGGTTCCTGAAAAAAATATTCTTGCATTTCCCTGAAGCAATATCCTTCCACGATAATTCCGCATCATCAATAGTTGCAACCGGAGGATGCTCATGATATTCAAAATTGATTGACAGCCTGTCAAGAAGATCGTAAAGTTCTTTCTGACCTCTCATGACCCCTGGGGAAGCTTGGGAATAAAGTCAAATGTCATTTCTACGAGCATGGAAATATCCTCGCCTGCTTCCTTCATATCAGAATCCTCTTCATCGAAGAACCATTCAACTTTTACAGGATAGCCCGACGATTCCAATTTCTTTAATTCAATGAGGATGTCATAGAAGAACTTTGCAGATGCGGAATTGAAGTATGTAAGATCGATCTGGAACTTCAGGGCATTATCCTTGTTATACATCTTATTTTTACCGGCAAGGACTTCATCAAGAAACTTCCGGATCCAATCCAGTACAGGATAATATAATGAGCGTACATCCTCAGGAGAAGACACGCCCCGAATATAAAACTGATTATTGTCAGGTGAAAAACAGATCCCTGGAGTAGTTATTGTAGGATCAATAACGAATTTTTGCATCTGGAGGTGTTTTTACAAAGTTGCATCAATATTTTTTATAACCAAAATATTTTCAACCTGATTCATTGAATAATACAGATGCCTCATCTTCCGGAGTGAATCCGGTATCTTCAGGAAGGTGTTCTTTTTTTGAAGCCTCAACAGCCAGTTTATCGCACAGTTCATTTTCAGGATGTCCTGCATGTCCTTTTATCCAGATTATTTTCACATTATGCCTGCGATAGACATCAAGAAACCTTTTCCAGAGATCAGGATTCTTCTTTTTTCTGAAACCTTTTGATTCCCAGAGCAGAAGCCATCCTTTTGAAACAGCATCGGCAACATACTTTGAATCAGTATATACAGTCACATTACTTCCGGGCTTCTTAAGCGCTTCAAGGCCTGTTATTACGGCAAGCAGCTCCATCCGGTTATTTGTTGTCAGCCTGAAGCCTTCAGATTTCTCAAGCCTGTGTTTTCCTGAAATCAGTACAACTCCATATCCGCCCGGACCGGGATTCCCACGGGAAGCGCCATCTGTGTACATTATTATTTCATCGGGCATAAGGCAGGCTGATCCCTGTATTAGTCAGGAATAACTTTATTGCAATTGAAAGCAGAATAACACCGAATGTTTTTTTTAGGATCTGCAGGCCTCCCTGGCCAAGGATCTTTTCAAAAACAGAGGTGAGTCTTAAAACAAGATATACAACCAGCATATTGACTATAAGGGCAATGAAGATATTGATTGTCTCATATTCAGCCTTAAGTGACAGGATTGTAGTAATTGACCCGGCACCTGCTATTAGAGGAAAAGCGATTGGGAATATTGCACCGTTGCCATGGGCATCCTGTTTGAAGAGCTCAATACCAAGTACCATTTCCATAGCTATAAGGAAAATTATAAAAGAGCCCGCAATGGCAAAGGATGACACATCTATACCAAAGACCCCAAGCAGGGGACTTCCTATAAATAAGAAGGCAAGTAAGATAAGAAGAGAGACCAGTGTTACCTTTGAAGGATTAACTATTACGCCTTTTGATTTAATATCAATGATAATGGGAATAGACCCCGGTATATCAATTATGGCAAACAGCACCATAAAAGCTCCAAGTATTTCCAGAAAATCGATATGCATATTCAGGAATTTCCTGTAAAGATAAGTATTACTCGCGTATTGTCATTTCATCAACAAGATGTCCGGCTCCCGAATAGATATCCATTATCCAGAGGACATATCTTATATCAACTGCAATTGTCCTTTGAAGCGATGGCTCATATGAAACGTCACCGCTCATTGCCTCCCAGTTGCCGTCAAAAGCAAGCCCGATGAGTTCTCCTTCGCTGTTAAGAACAGGACTGCCCGAGTTTCCGCCTGTTATATCATTCGTTGTAAGGAAACAGACCGGCATATAGCCTTTTGAAGATGCGTATCGCCCATATTCTTTTTTCTTTACTAAGTCAAGGAATCGCTGAGGAAGGTCAAATTCATAATCGCCCGGCTTATATTTATCAACAACACCTTCAATAGTTGTGTAATACTTATATGTAACGGCATCACGCGGATCATAATCCTGTATAGTGCCGTATGACATTCTCATAGTCGAATTTGCATCGGGATAGAAATTTTTCCCCGGAGTCATTTCAATGAGAGCAGCGATCCATAACCTTCGTCCTTTGGCAAGATCTTCATCATACCTGCTCAATTCTGAAGAAACATTATCAATAACTTTATTGAATGATTCTGCTACTTGTGCAACAGGGTCATTTTCAAGAATTTTAACTGAGGGTTTATTAAGAAAAGCTGTTAGTTTTGATTCACTTGTGAATACTGACCTGTCAAACATATAATCAACAAACTTTTCAATGCTGCCATTGAATTTCCTGTCAACAATTTTTGTGAAGAAGTCAGGGTGGAATTTCTCAGGGACATCTTCCCTGTAAAGCTTTAGCATCGCTTTAGTCGATTTCCTGTCTGTTGTGGCACTATAGTTCTTATATATCTCTCCAAGGTTCTCCCTGGTGCGCTTAACAGTCTGATTGATATGCTGCTTATCCCCCGATTTCAGGACTGTGAGTAACAATGAACCATAGGGATTGAATCCCAGCAACTCAAACCCCTGAATGCATTCGCTGAGGTATTGCTGAGCATTCAGATAAGGAGCTCTCCCCTCTATTGAGGACTGTATAAGGTTAAGTGCTTCCCCATATCTTGCCTGCCTGTCAGGTTCAGCTTTAACCCATGAGCTGAACCGGGTTTCGATAGATTGCTTCTTATCTGTGACATTATTTTTTTCAAGCTGCATATTCTGCCCTATCGAGTATTTCCAGTAGTTAGACGATGAAGAATAATTGGCAGCATACTGGATATCAATTTTGTGATCAGCTTTCATATCAGCCATCCAGATATCCTGTTTTATCCCTCTGATCTTTATCCTGTTCGGATTTGTTATTGTCATTATCTCACTTACTTCATGCGAAGTATAATATCTCTGTGTCCTTCCGGGATATCCGAAAACCATGGCAAAGTCACCTTTATTGATATCTTTGAGGGAAACAGGCAGCCAGTATTTTGGCTTAAGGGGAATATTATCACCTGAATACGAAGCGGGGTTACCGTCAGGTCCGGAATATACGCGGAAAACACTGAAATCTCCTGTATGCCTTGGCCATTCCCAGTTATCGGTATCATCTCCATATTTTCCGATTGAAGAAGGCGGGGCTCCGACCAGTCTTACGTCGTTAAAGCGTTCATAAACAAGAAGATAGTAATAGTTGCCCCCGAAAAAGGAAGTGACAGTTGTTCTGTAATTATTTCCATTTGAAGCTTGTTTTTCAATAATTCTTCTTGCCTCGTTTATTGCTGATGATCTTTCAGATTCACTCATTCCCGGTTTCACATTTTCCATAACCTGTGAAGTGACATCTTCTATTTTTACAAGGAAATTTGCATACATCCCGTTACATGGCAGTTCCTCTTCCTTTCTCATTGCCCAGAACCCGTCTGTGAGGTAGTCGTGATCAACAGTACTATGAGATTGTATAGAACCGTAACCGCAATGGTGGTTAGTCAGCATTAATCCCTGGGATGATACTATTTCTCCGGTACATCCGGGTATTGATACAATGGCATCTTTTATACTTGCTTTATTAAGGCTGTAGATATCTTCAGCTGAAAGTTTCAATCCCATCTCATTCATCTGCCCGATATTGAGTTTCTCTATAAGTGGCAGTATCCACATTCCTTCATCTGCCCTGGCAGTGAAGCTGAAGAGAGACATCATGAGTATTGCTGTGATAAATATTTTTTTCATTGAGAATGCTTTAAGTAATTAATAACCGGGCTGCAAATATAGTTTTTTTGCATGTAATAAATTGTGCTAAAAGTTGTTCTTAATATTTTTTAACCTCCTAACTGCAAGATCAGCTGAGTATCTGAAAGTGTAAAAGACCGGCGGTGATAAGGAGTGATCCCGTATTTAAGGATTGCCTCCCTGTGATCTTTTGTTGCATAACCTTTATTTTTCTTCCATCCATATTGAGGATACTCATTATGCAGACTGATCATGTACTCGTCGCGAAATACTTTAGCCAATACTGAAGCGGCTGCTATAGAAAAGAACAGACTGTCACCTTTTACAATAGTTTTATACTTTAATTCTTTATACGGGAAGAACGTGTTCCCGTCAATAAGAAGGAACTGGGGCTTTTTCTTAAGACCCTCAATTGCCAGATGCATAGCTTTTATTGAAGCCCTTAGTATATTTAATTCATCTATTTCATTACTATTGATAAAAGCTACATTCCAAGCTATTGCACTGTCAATGATTTCATCCTTAAGAGTTTCTCTTTGTTTAGGTGTCAGTTTCTTCGAATCATCAAGGACATCGTGCCGGAACTTTTTCGGAAGAATAACAGCGGCGGCTGTGACAGGCCCTGCAAGGCAACCCCTCCCTGCTTCATCGCAGCCTGCCTCAATTAGATTATTGTACAAGTATGATTTTAACATTTAGGTGATGATAACTGATACTAAATAAAGATAAATAATTGAGTAAATTTGTGAAAAATTGATTTATGATCACAATAGAACAGATTAAGGAACTTGCTGAACGCCGTGATGCGTTAAGGAGGTATCTTTGACATCGAAGGCAAATTGACCCTGATTAAAGAAAAGGAACTGGAATCTCAGAAGCCTGATTTCTGGGATGATCCTAAAAGTGCAGAAGAGCTCCTGAAAAGCATTTCATTACTTAAGATCTGGACAAACGGATTCGATAAGGTTAATACGGCTACGGAGGACCTTATTGTTATCAATGATTTTTACCGGGAAGGAGAAGCTAAAGAAGATGAGCTTGAGAATCAATATAATAATTGTCTTTCTCTTATCGAGGATCTCGAGGTCAGGAATATGCTGCGCAAGGAGGAGGATCAGCTTGGAGCTATCCTGAAGATAAATTCCGGGGCGGGAGGTACCGAAAGCAACGATTGGGCAGCAATGCTCATGAGGATGTATCTGCGATGGGCCGAAAGGAACAACTATAAGAGCAGGGAGCTCGACTTTCAGCCGGGTGATGAAGTTGGTGTGAAATCAGTAACAATAGAGATTGACGGAGAACAGGCTTATGGCTATCTGAAGAGCGAGAATGGTGTACACAGGCTTGTAAGGATCTCACCTTTTAATTCCCAGGGAAAACGTCAGACTACATTTGCCTCGGTATTTATTTCTCCCCTGGTTGACAATACTATAGAGATCCAGATCAATCCTGCTGATATTACATGGGAAACATACAGATCAAGCGGAGCCGGAGGCCAGAATGTGAATAAGGTTGAAACAGCTGTCCGCCTTCGCCACCATCCTTCAGGACTGGTGATTGAGAACCAGGAGACAAGGTCGCAGCTTAACAATAAAGAGAATGCGATGAGAATCCTTAAATCCCAGCTTTATGAGATAGAACTCAGAAACCGCCTGGAGGAACAGTCAAAGATTGAAGGCGAAAAGAAGAGGATAGAATGGGGGTCACAGATACGATCATATACACTTCATCCTTACAAACTGGTTAAGGACCTGCGTACTGGTTATGAACGGGGAAATGTACAGGCAGTGCTTGACGGAGATCTTAATGATTTCATCAAAGCCTATCTTATGGAATTCGCCGGGAAGTAAAAAACTGATGCCCTTCCTTTACTCAGTAACAAGCATCCTGAATACAAAATATTAGTATCTTGGAACTGAAATCTTTTTTTACTTATGGCCGGAAAAGAAAAACTGTTTGACCAGTTTCCTCCAGTCTCAGCAGAAGAATGGATTGAAAAGATCAGGTTTGATCTGAAAGGTGAGGGTTTTGCAGAAAAAATGATCTGGCGGACCAATGAAGGATTTGATCTGAGGCCTTACTACAGGAGGGAAGATCTTACCGGTATGAAATACCTGGATTCCCTTCCCGGAAAGTTTCCTTTTCTGAGAGGGAAAAAGTATGATAATAGTTGGTATGTCAGGCAGGATATTAAAGTAACTGATTATACCTCAGCAAACAAAAAAGCACGGGAATTGCTTCAGAAAGGCGTCGATTCACTTGGATTCATCATTACGGATCCGGAATCTGTCAGTGCCAGGAGTATGGATCAGCTGCTGAATAACATAGATATTGAAAAGACTGAGATAAATTTCTTTTCCAACGGCAAAGCGAAAGAAATTGTAAGTTATTATAACTCCTATATAAGCAATGCTGGGGCTGATCCTGAAAAAATACATGGGGCAATTGAGACCGATCCCCTGGGAAGGCTTATGGCAAATGGTTCTTTATGCATACCTGTAAGTCAGGGCCTTGATTATCTGGCTGCAGTTGCATCACTGACTTCTCCCTGTCCCCGGTTCAGGGCCATACATTTAAATGCATCGGCTTTCCGCGATGCAGGAGCTGATATTGTTACAGAACTGGCATTTGCTATCTCAATGGGGATGGAATATCTTGTCCGGCTTCTTGACAGGAATATCGATCCTCTGACAGCTGCATCCAGGATCCGTTTCTCTCTGGGCATCGGATCAGATTACTTCCCGGAGATAGCAAAACTAAGGGCAGCACGATTGCTTTGGTCAGCTGTTGTCAGCGGCTTCGGATCAGGATCGGATGAAATCCCCGCAATGGAGATACATTGTGTGACAGGCCGATGGAACAAATGCAGGGAGAACCTGAGACAGAACATTATACGAACTCAGGCTGAGGCTATGGCCGCTATACTGGGAGGTACAGATTCCCTTACTGTTGAACCTTTCGATACTATTGTAAGGGAACCCGACAGCTTCTCGGAGAGAATAGCACGCAACCAGCAGCTCATACTGAAAGAGGAAACATTATTCGGAAAAGTAGCAGACCCTTCCGCCGGGTCATATTATATTGAAAAACTCACGCAACTGATAATTGAGAATTCCTGGGCATTATTTCTTGAAATGGAGAATAACGGAGGTTTTCTAAAGGCTCTGAATCAAGGATTGATCCAGAAAAAAATAACAAAATCCTCCTCAGGTCAGAGAGGGAATACCCGGAAAAAATACATTGAGTTTCCGCTTATCAGCCAGCCGGACATCAATAATGAAAAAGCCGGACAGGCAACTGTAATACGTCCTGTTTTTAGGGCTGATGACATCAGGATACTGAAATATCCGGTGAATGATGGTAACATAAAGGAACGACCCGGGGATGTAATGAAGGAGGAGTTGTCTCCTGAAGGCATCAGGGTTAAAAATGTATATTTCGATACTGATCTGAAAGATCTTGAGCATCTCGATTATGCAGCGGGGATCCCTCCTTTTTTGCGTGGCCCCTATTCAACAATGTATGTGCTTCAACCCTGGACCATTCGTCAATATGCCGGTTTCTCAACGGCAGAGGATTCAAATGCGTTCTACCGCCGTAATCTTGCTGCAGGGCAGAAGGGCCTTTCGGTTGCTTTTGACCTTCCGACACACAGAGGCTATGACTCTGATCATGAGAGGGTCAGAGGTGATGTCGGCAAGGCAGGCGTAGCTGTCGATTCAGTTCTTGATATGAAGATACTCTTCGATAAGATCCCTCTGGATAAGATATCTGTATCGATGACAATGAACGGAGCTGTATTGCCGATAATGGCTTTTTATATTGTTACTGCACTTGAACAGGGGGCAAAGCCTGAAAACCTTTCCGGGACGATCCAGAATGATATACTCAAAGAATTCATGGTCAGGAATACTTACATCTATCCCCCGGATTTTTCGATGAGGATAACTGCTGATATAATGGTTTATACATCAGCAAAAATGCCAAAATTCAACTCGATAAGTGTTTCCGGATACCACATGCAGGAGGCAGGCGCATCATGCGATCTTGAACTGGCTTACACTCTTGCCAACGGACTTGAATATCTCCGGACAGGTTTAAAAGCCGGACTTGATATTGACCTCTTTGCACCAAGGATATCTTTTTTCTGGGCTACCGGGATGAACCATTTTATCGAAATAGCTAAACTTCGTGCAGCAAGATTATTGTGGGCTAAAATTGTTAAAGGATTCAAGCCCCTGAATCCAAAATCAATGGCATTAAGGACTCACTGCCAGACATCAGGGTGGAGTCTTACCGAGCAGGACCCTTTCAATAACATAGGCAGGACATGCATTGAAGCTATGGCAGCTGTTTTTGGCCATACGCAGAGCCTGCATACAAACGCGCTCGATGAAGCAATAGCGCTGCCGACTGATTTTTCTGCTGCACTGGCCAGAGATACTCAAATTTATATTCAAACGGAGACCAATGTTTGCAAGGCAATCGATCCCTGGGCCGGTTCATTTTATGTTGAAGCATTGACAAATGAACTTGTACACAGAGCATGGGCGCATATAGAGGAGATAGAGAAACTGGGTGGAATGGCAAAAGCAATTGAATCGGGTTTTCCCAAAATGAAGATAGAAGAAGCTGCTGCAAGAACCCAGGCAAGGATTGATTCAGGTCAGCAGCTTATTATAGGTACAAATAAATACAGGCTCGAAAAAGAGGAACCTGTTGATTTTCTTGAAGTTGATAATACTATTGTGAGAGATTCCCAGATAAATAGGCTTAAAAAACTGCGAACTGAGCGTAATGAAGCTGAATGTCAGGCTGCCCTGGATGCTCTTTCCGAGTGTGCCGGAACAGGCAGGGGAAATCTTCTTGAGCTGGCAGTTCAGGCTGCTTCAAAAAGAGCAAGTCTTGGCGAGATATCTTATGCATGTGAAAAAAAAGTCGGGAGGTATAAATCTGTGATACGGACTACATCAGGTGTTTATTCTTCGGAATCCGGATCTGATAAGGATCTTGAAAAAGCCAGGGAGCTGGTAAACCGTTTTGCCTTGAAGGAAGGCCGTCAGCCCAGAATAATGATTGCAAAGATCGGCCAGGACGGGCACGACAGGGGTGCAAAAGTTGTATCGACCGGATATGCCGATATCGGGTTTGACGTCGATATTGGTCCCCTTTTTCAGACTCCCGATGAGGCTGCAAGACAGGCAACTGAGAATGATGTCCATGTCCTGGGAATTTCCAGCCTCGCAGCTGCCCATAAAACTCTTATCCCGGAAGTGATAGCCGAGCTTAAGCGATTGGGCCGGGAGGATATACTTGTGATTGCCGGAGGTGTAATACCTCACAAAGACTATAAATTCCTTTACAATGCAGGAGTTGCCGCAATTTTCGGGCCAGGTACATCAGTCTCAAAGGCAGCAATACAGATAATGGAGATACTGCTTTATGAAAATAATTGAAAGGTTGCCTGTTTTTATTTTATATGAAAATAATATTGAAAGCGGACGCATCATTGAAAATCCGCTAACGTCTTTAGAACAGGATATTATAAATATCCTTATGAAGGAATGATTAACAAAATAATATTATAACTATGGAAGAGGAAAAGAAAAATTCGGGACAAACACTTGGAATAGCTGCTTTGATCACCGCAATAATCACATTCGTTATTGCTGTTATTCCCTGTGTGGGTTTAGTCGCAATCATCCCAGGTATAATTGCTGTCGTACTTGCATCGGTAGGTTTATCGCAGGCTTCCAGAAATGATTCACCACGGGGTGTCCTGATTGCCGGTCTTGTTATCGGTATAGTGGCATCAGCAATTTCCCTGTCTCAATATTTTGTTGCAGGGAAACTTGTCGATAAATGGCCTAAGAATATTGAGAACATTGTTGAAGAGGTTCAGAAGAACGTTGTTAAAGAACTTGAAGATGCCAGTGTTTCAATAAAGGTCGAAAATGGTGATGACAAGGTTGAAATAAACGTTGATCAGGGAAGGAAGGATAAAGAACAGACTCTTGAAGAACTTGAAGAAGGAACAAGCTCACCGGATGATACACTTACCGGAGCAGAATAACCTGAATGCCCGGGTGCAGATCAGTATCAGGAATGATACATACCTGATATGCAATCTGGTTTTTACCGGGCTTATATTGATGCTTTTCATGTATTTTCTTGTCTTCTCGCCCGACAGGAATAACTATCCTGTTGTATGCATTCATGAAAAGATAACAGGGCATACCTGTCCTTCATGCGGTCTTTCGCATAGTCTTTCTCTGATTCTCCGGGGAAGGATTGATGAAGCTCTCAGATGGAACGAAAACGGAATAGCCGTGTTTATCTTCTTTATCTCACAGTTTTTTCTCCGGATCTTTTTCTCTCATTATTATGTAAATTATCCTGATTTTCGCAAACAATTGATAATTACCGATATAATTGGCTCATCATTGATCTTCCTGCTTGCATTCATGCCGTTCATTATTAATATTTTCAGGTGGCTTTGAGAAGAAAATAGTATGAGTATCAGGAATCATAAATAGTTTCCATTGATTTTCTTCGTCTACCCCGGCCCCAAGGGGAGCGAAGAAAATCAATTTAC
>CAYNRI010000070.1:0-13701 GCA_964399575.1 uncultured Rikenellaceae bacterium | reverse complement strand
GTTCACTGCCCACAGCCCTGCAATACTTAATGAATTCATTTGTCCCGAATTCATTAGTTTCCAGCCTTGCCCAGGCAAGTTCCATTCTTGGCACTCTTTCATTTTTAGGTCCGACGCCATCAATCCAGTGATAATTAGATACGAAATTTCCTCCCGGATAACGGATTAGTGATACATTCAGGCCTTTTACAGCTTCAAGTACATCTTTACGAAAGCCATTGGCATCTGAGAGTGGTGATCCGGGCTCATAAATACCGCCATATACGCATCTTCCAAGATGTTCAACAAAATTACCATAGAGGTTTTTATCAATCTCCCCGATAATCCGGTCGGTATCAAATTTTATCCTGGCATTCTGGCTAAGCAGGGAAGACGGAGCAGAAAGCAATAATATGATAATCACTGATCCGATATAAATTTTACTTGTCTTTTTCATGATGAAATATTTTTGTTGCATTTGTCAGAACATTACTAACTTAATATTTTGATACTTTGCTGACTGGTTTCCGATCAGGGCTTCCTGGTATATTGATTTGGCTCACCTGGTGTCGGCATACTGCCAGCCACCTGTGATCCTCTTTCATGTGCAAAAGACAGAGGCTTTGCAAGGGTGATGCCACTGCCGGATACCTGTGAGCCTGATGCATGAGCATTCTTAAGTGCAGCAGTTACTTTGATTGTATCCATCGGCATGATCATAGCGCCGCCGCCAAAACGTCTGCGTCCGGCAGCTGTTGAAGAGATAACGGCAGTCTCCATTTTTGCACCTGTGTTTATTGTTATTGTCTGACCGGCGTTAAAGCCTTCACTGCCTGCAACAGGAATTGATGTCGCTCCTGCTGCAATGGCAGTACCCACTGTTGTTGCTCCTGCGGTTCCAATTTCAGCAATTACAGCTTTCTCACTGTTTCTGTCTGTTCCGATTGAAATTTCCTGTCCGATAACAAAATCGGCCACGCTGGCGGTTTTAATGTTATTTGCCCCATTTGCAGATCCGGCTGACAGAGTTGTTGTATTCTGAAGCAGAAAATCACTGCAGTTACTGTCTGTATCGGTTCCATCCGGGAAGCGGCCTACGCTCTTGTTGTTATTTCCGGAAGGCGGGACAAATGGTCCTGTGTTTCTTCCCGCACCGGGAGCGATTACCATGCAACCACCCTGACCCTGATCGCCTTCAAGGGTAGCGATCTCGGGACTTGTAACAGTACCGTTGGCACTTGAGTTGCTTTGCCTGGATCCGTAAACTATTGCATCGACAACAAGAACACCGCTGGCATCCATCAAAGAGACAGATCCGGCAGATGATGAAAGAGGAAATCCATACCATTTGTCAGGTTTTACAGAGCCCTGATAACCTGAGGATTTTGCCATTGGATTTATAACAGCAGCACCGGCTTCATGATCACTTTCCAGGGTATTTCTTAGTGTTATACCGCTTCCCAATGCCTGGACAGCATCTCCGCTTTTATGATCAAAGCGGGTTGCCGGGGTAAAGCTTATACCTGTTCCTTTGTCTGAAACGTCTTCAGCCAGCATATGGTCGAACTTAAGTGCTTCAGTCAGCTCCACTTCTCCGACCCGGCTACCGCCAAATCCCATGTCAAATCCCCCCCGGACGGGAGCTGCTGCAATATTGATAAGGCGTTTAACAACTGCAGTTTCTTTACTTGCACCGGTTCCGATTGTAAGAATATCGCCTGCCGTCATATTGGAATTGGCAGCAACTTTTATAACCATATCGCCCGTTTTTGCTTCTGCAGCCAGTGTAGTAAGGGTGGATGCTTTACCGGCTGAAGTGACAGTTGCCACTTCGTAGTTACCGCCCATGTCTATTCCTATCTTCTGGCCAACGACAAAACCGGCCGCATCAGTAACAGGCAGGTTTGTTGAACCTGCCGGGATCGTAAGCCATGGCCCTGTTGAAACAGGGACGAATACAAGTGCCATTGGGGAGGCAGCAGTCCCGATATTTGCTATAGTATTTTTCTCTCCGTCAACTTCAATCTGCTGACCGGGGATGAAACCATCTGTGCTTAGTACATTGATTATTTTCTCACCCCGGTTTGCGGGAGCAGCCAGTCCTGATCCTGCGAGGCCCAGCAGGTAAAAACCCTTTGTCTTTATTATCGTACCGCCGGGGATTGTACCAAGTTTAACAGGAGCCCATTCACTCCGGGTATTAATAAGAGTCCAGCCGGAAATATCAATATCAGCATCACCTGCATTAAATAGTTCTACAAACTGATCTGTGGGATTGGCACTACCGCCGTCGAAGCGGATCTCGTTGATTTTGACCGGGTAAGCACTGCGTAAGCGCTGAGAAATTATTGCGAACTGATCCTTCCATTCAGCTTTGCAGGTCATGAATCCGGCACCTGTTGCAGATCCGGCTGTAAGTTTAAAGTTGGCACTCACACTTTCACCTGGTGCTATCCGCTTGCTGAATGCCATCGAGGGATTCTCTGTTCCTGACACTAAAGCAGTCCATCCATCAGGTACGGCGATGCTCATTTTAAGACCTGAAACAGCAGCTCCGGTGGTATTTGTGAATGTTCCGGTAACTTCCTGGGCTGATCCGGGTGTAAAAGTTGTAACACGCGATAAGCTAATTCTTTGAACATCATATTTTGCAGCCACGATGTTATTTTGCACAGTTTTAAGAGTTTCTTCATCCGGATATCCTGTTATCATCACACCTTCATAAAAAGTACCTGCAGAACCATTGCCATTATCACCGCCATTACCCATCTGAACGCCTCCCTTTCTGTGCATCGGGTAGTACCAGTCGTTATCAAGTGAATGAGGACGGATGCCTTTGTAAAGTGTTGCCAGTTCACCTCCCTGTGCATCAGCTCCATGGATTTCCCACTGGTTGCCGCCACCGCCGCTTACCATACCTGTCACAAATTTCCAGGAATCAATTGTTGGATTGGCAGCATTTATTTTTGCATCATATCCCGAGAAAAGGCCGGCTTCCATATCGGACATTATCCATGGGCCGGTACCGCTGCCGCTACCCCATGCTGTTGCAGTGCCGAAATAGACAGTTTCCATTGTACCTCTTCCTACAGCACGGCTGTTTGTCGAGGTATTGCCATAATTGAAGCAGCAACCGCTATCAAAGTGTTTACCATCGCACACCATATATATACCCTGAGGCTCATCATTGATTGCAAGACCAACAGCGTTATTATTTCTCAGGCCCATACCGGGTATTATATATACTCCGTAAGCTTTATGGCCCATTATAGTAACAGGCGCCATATCCGCAATCGGAAGAGTGTTAAATCCACCTTTTGCAGGACCTATGAAAGTTCCGGGAGGTGCCTGAACGAGGTGGTTGCCATTTCCGGACTGATCATAAATAACAGTGATCCAGCATAAGTCATCGGCGCAGAATGCATCCTGGGCATTTGCATCGGCATATCCGCCCGGATCACCCTTTCCTGGCAATACCACGCCAATGTCCAGTGTCTTGCTGTCCGACTGGCGCATGACCTGGTATAACGGACCGTTATATGAAGCGTACAATGCACGTGTGGTGCTATGGGCTGTCATACAAGGATAGCCTGAGGCTGTATAAATATCACACGGTCCTTCCGGTCTTGAAGGGATGCCTCCTCCGGAACATGCAAATACCATGATTACAATTGCAGGCATCATGACTGCAAGTAGGATCATTGTAACAAAACTGCTTTTCTTCTTCATTGTTATTGGTTTAGAGTTTATTTTTATAATGTTTATTATTGTTATCACTTTTAAATTTAACAGTTTACTCTGGTATAATCAGGGATCGGGGACAGCAAGGCTTTCCTGAAGGATTTTAATGAGGTCGTTTGCGTTATATGGCTGAGGTATAACCCATCGCTGACCGAAGATCATTTTTGGTATGCCTCCAGTGCCATTCTGAATTGTTCTTCCGTAAATCCGGGTCGAGATCTCTAAATAATTATCTATCCACGGATCATTAAATGCGATCCCGAACTTTTCCCGGCCAACCAATCCGATCGCCTTTTCTTTTGCAGCTTCGGCGCTGCGGGGCAGCCAGTAGCTGCCTGATTCATAAGTGAACATCCAGTTTTCCAATGCATGAAAAGCCTCACGGTCGGCAAGCCAGACCGCCAGGCTGATCCTGACAAGATCACAGGAGTTTGATGAAGTACCTGATTCAAGTGGGATATAAGGATTGCATTGATTGCTCAATGGTGCCGGACAAAGAACAAACGAAAGCTTGTCATTGTAATGCCGGATCACCTCTTCGAGCATGAAATGCAGCTTCTGGCAATGTGAACATTGATAGTCAAAAAGCAGGGTGACAATATATGGGGCGTCAGGAGAACCAATCATGGGAGAAGATGAATAGTCGATAAGGGACTCGACCTCCTTTGATTCGCCATCATCATAAATAGCCCGGGGGCTGAGGCTGATCTGGGAAACAGCCATTATTCCGGCCAGGACCAGACCGCCAATAACAAGGCCGGTCACAGCTGCGGGGCGGATGAGCCGTTCAGCTGAATCACCGTCAGATTTAACGGGCACTTTCCGGATTATCAGAAAAGAAAGGAGTAAACCAGTCAGATGTGCGGCCATACAATAGGGACAAAAAGCCCCGATAACCCATCTTTGCAATATAAAGAACCATAGAGCGCTTCCAATAATTGAACCGGACATTATCAGAAGTACGCTCCAGGCAAGCCTGCGGATTGACATTTCTGAAGCGGGGCCAATATACAGACTGCATACAAACATGGCAAGATATGTTCCCACAGCCAGTCCGCTTACCGGTAAGATGCCAGCTATTACCGACCACCGGCTGCCAAGTACCTGTTCGCAGGGGCTCCCTCCTCCGCAGCCTGCTATGGATCCGCCCGCCAGATAATGCCAGCTCATTATTGCACTCAATATAAGAGCTAGAATATTCAATCCCGTCAGAAGCCAGCCCCACCAGGGCCAGGTCTGCTTAATACGGACGAGTTTATTGTAATCAGTCAAAAAATAATCCTCCTTTGTTTTGAAATAAAACACCCCGCGGCATCTGACTTTACTTTCGATCCGCGGAGTGTTTTCAATATACTAATATAAACCAGCTTTCCTGTTCACTAAGGCCTCCTTACATATTGATTAGGTTCACCCGGTGTCGGGAGCTTACTTGCCAGCTGCTCGCCAATTTCATGAGCATTTGTCAGAGGAGAGCTAAGAGTAATACCACTGCCGGAGACCTGTGCACCCGTTGCATGTGCATATCTGAGCGGCCTTGTTACTTTGATTGTATCAACAGGGGTGCTTCCCGGGGCGCCAAAACCGCGTCTTCCGGGTGCAACGGAAGCTACAACTGCAGTCTCAAGGCTGGCACCAATACCGACACTTATAGTCTGACCTGTGTTAAAGCCTTCTACTCCTCTGACAAGGATAACACTAGCGCCAGGTCTGGATGAAGTACCTACTGATGTACTGCCTGCTGTTCCAACAGTTTCTATCACAGCGGTCTCACTACCTGTTCCTGAACCTATTATTATCTTCTGACCAGGCATAAAGTCTCCAACACTGTTGACTTTTATATTATTCGAACCTTTAACTGCCGGAGCTGACATGGTGACAACACTCTGCAGCATGAAGTCACTGCAATTACTGTCGGTGTCTTTGCCATCAGGAAAGCGGCCTGCACTTCTGTCGGGCTGTACTGCCGGAGCTGCAGCTGCCATTCTGCCACCTCGGGCCGATACCGGAACAGCTACGAAACATCCGCTGGCACCCGCACCTGAAGCAGCATGGTATCCTTCTCCAGCCCACGGATCGACATGAAGACCATAGTTGAGACCATCAACAACATTACCATTGGCGTCGCGAAGTACCATATTCCCACCTCTTGAAGAAAGAGCAGGGCCTCCGAACCATTGGTCAGGAGCCACTGTTCCCTGGTAGCCTGCGGTTGTTACGCTGGCGTCAAGTACTACGGCATCTATTTCATGATCCATCGATAGAGCCTGGTCAATCGTTATTCCCGTACCTAAAGGCAATACGGGTTCATTGCTTGAGTGATCATATGTCGTCGCCGGTTCAAAACTGATACCTGTTCCCCTGCAACTGAAGGGAAGATTGGATGAATGATTGAACTTCAATGGTTCGGCCAGATCGAGTCCGGTACCCGGATTCTCATTATCCGCTAATGGACCATTGAAAGTGTTACGTACCGATTGCGTACCAACTTTCGTAACAGTTACCCACTCGATACCGTGACCCTTGCTGTCAATGTCCAGTCTTATTTTGTCACCAACTGATATGTTTCCGATCGGATAAACCTTGATGTTTGTATCGCCTGCTTTAGCATCCATAGACAACCATCCCTGTGTGCCGGGTTTTCCGACTTCGGTTACAGTAACCACTTCGTATTTTTCCGTTGTCCTGTGTGTAACCGGGTATTCGGCGCCATAGCCCAGGCCGATCTTCTGGCCTGCCTCTATGCCTACAATACTGGCCACAGGCACATTGGTTGAACCTTTTGGGATTGTAATAACCGGTCCGTCAGGAAGAGGTTGCCATATCGTCGGGGGAGTGCCGGGTGCTGCTGACTGGATTCTTGTTGAGACGTTTGGAGCAAGACCTGCTGCTGTCCCTACACTTGTGATCTTACGTTTTTCCTTATTGGAGCCTTCACCGATCTCAATTTCGTCGCCGACCGACATACCTGTCGTGCTCCTTACGTATATTGTCGACTCGCCCTTTTTCGCAGGAACTGCAAGTCCCGAAGCAGAGAGACCCAACAGGTAGAAATCACCTCCTGCAAGTTTAGTTCCTGCAGGAATATTTATAGATGAGAAAATGGGTATCTGTGTCTGATGCTGGGTCAGTGTCCAGTTGGATATGTCAACTTCACTCTCGCCGGCATTGTATAATTCTATGAACGAATTTGTCGAGTTGCCTTGTGAACCGTCACTAATACGGAACTCGTTGATTTTAACGGGATTTACGTTACGTACCTTTTCAATTGCAATTTCAGATTCTGTACGGCCTGTACCAGAGTTCTTCCATGAAGCCTCGCCTATAAGATCGCCATTAAATGCTGCTGAACCCGAAGTGACTTCAAAGGTCGCAGTCACCACCTCACCAGGTGCGATTGTTTCAGCAAATACCTTTGATGATTCACCCGATCCTGAAACCACCGATTTCCAGCCTGCGGGGACAGAAATGCTCAATATGAGCCCGTTCACAGGTGATCCTGTGGTATTTGTGAATGTTACTGCAGAGTTTTGAGAAGAGCCTGGTGAGAATGTCTGCAGTCCGGGAGGCATATCAATCGCATTTGCCGGAGCAAGTCTGAGACGCGGCACATCATATCCGGCAGAAACTATATTGGCCTGGAGCTTCTGGTTGGTTTCCTGTGTCGGGAAAGTACCGGCAGCTGTCATTGCGCCTTCGTAGAATGTTCCCTGTGAAGAGTTACTGTTGTCACCGCCGTTGCCAAGGAGTATTGCTCCCTGCTTGCGCATGGGATCGTAGCTGCTTATTAATTCCGGACGTGTCCCTTTTTGGTTGATGATGCGGGGTCCGTCGAACATTATTTTCAGATCACCTTCCTGAGCGTCTCCACCCATAGTTCTCCAGTGGTGTGGTTCGCCATCAGCTGTAGCTGTTACAAACCGCCACGTTATTACCGGCAGGTCTTTGCAGAATTTATCATTTGGAGATGGGTTAACGCAACCCACAAGGTTGTTTTCCTGGTCGGTCATTATCCAGGGACCGGGGGCCTGACCACGATACCAGGCAGTGGCGTTTCCGTAGTAGGTAGTTTCCATTGTGCCGTCACCGTCATCACGGCTGTCAATCTCAGCGTTTCCGTAGTCGTAACAGCAACCCGAATTGTAATGAAGGCCATTTACGACCCAATATTGCCCTTCAGCCTGATCATCAACAGCTGTGCCAGCCGGATCATCTTCACGCATACCCATTCCTGGTTGAATAAAGACGCCGTACACTTTGTGGCCCATTATAGTAACAGGAGCCATGTCGGCAATAGGAAGGCTGTTGAATCCACCCATAACAGTTGGGCTGCCCGTGCCACCACGAGGTGCCTGAGTCAGGTGGTTACCGGTACCTGACTGGTCATAGATGATTGTTATCCAGCAATAAGTATTGGCGCAGAATTTATCCTGGGCTGCTGCATCGGCATAACCACCAGGATCTCCTTTACGCGAACGAACGACACCAATGTCAAGGGTTTTGCCGTCCGACTGGCGCATAATTTGGTACAAGGGGCCGTTATATGATGCATATAAGGCTCTGGTACTGCTATGTGCAGCAACGCACGGACTCCCGCCTGCGGCATAGATATCGCATGGACCTTCCGGTCTGCCTGAAGTACTATTGCACCCTGTCACGGTCATCAGAATCACCATCATCAAGGCTGCAGGTATCACGAGCGCCAGAGAAAGGATGATTAAAAAACGACTTTTCTTTTTCATATTAATTCTCCTGATTAATTAAAAGTGAGGGTTATTTGGATTTGTCTATTCCTGATTTCATTTATGTCAATTTACAAGGTTAGCATTAATTGCCGGAATTATTTATTAATATTTCATTTGACAATCTCTGAAATAATTCCGGATCAAATTCTTCCAGGCCTGTTATTCCGTGTAAATGATTAACTGAAACCCATGGCAGCCAGCTCCGGTGAGATCCGTTGCCTCTGTTCCGGCCCATACTCCAGTTCTCCTGCTGCCATCCGGGCCCCAGAAGATCATATGTTCTTCCAGGAATTGCCAGCATAGCTTTTGTATTATGCAGAAGAATACGCGCTACATCAAGGTAGTGCTCATCATTTGTGTACTTATATAACCTGGCATAAGCGGGTACAGACCAGGCCATATACTGGTCAACTCCTGATCCGCGTGCAGTAATCCCGTTGACTCCGGTGGTAGGTACTCCCGGTTTCCAGCCAAGCATTGCAGGATCAGCATCGACGGGCATGGGGACATTCCATATCCATATCCAGCTCTCGGCAAAATTAGCTGCTGCTTTAGCCCTTTCGAGCCACTTATCGTCTTTTGTATTTTCAAAGAGTGCAAGATATCCTTCAAGAGCAAGCATTCCGGCTTCCTTATCAGTAACATTGGGATTATCAGTAGCTCCTCCTATGAAAATGCCCCGGCTGCCGTAGGTATTCCATGTATATTCACCGGCGCGTATGGCACAATCGAGGTATTTTTGCTGACCGGTCTCTTCAGTAAGCCTGACGAGAAGGGGTACGGGAATGCAACTGCTTGTCCCTGACTCTTCTCTGGGGGTTCCCAGTCCGGCGTTCCAGCTTCTTGGAAAGGAACCGTCAGCACGTTGCTGCGGTATCAGCCAGTCGCCGAACTGCTGGCACCAGGCCATCCACTCGGGGTGTTCACGTCCGGATTTTCTTTCACGACGGATAACATCAATAAGACAACGCAGATCCTCCGAAGGTTCTCTTATTGTAACAACTCCTTCAGACTGACAATCAGGCTTTCCTGTCAGTAAATTGAAACCGGTACCTGCCGGAGGGGCCATTGGTACAATACGAACAAAACTGTTTATAATCATTAATCCCAGTTCTCTCATTCTCTGGCCGCGCGGACCGGGATCGCGATCGCCTTCCTGCAAAAGCTGGTCGGCAGATTCAATTCCCTTTGCTACAAAACCCATTATAATTTTTGTCCAGCGGGCCAGTTCATTTGCCTTGGGATCGAAATTAACATTTAGTGTACGTGCCAGTTTTTCCATTTTTATCAATTCTTCCGGAGTCGGTATGGATCGTCCGGTACCATCTACAGGACGAGCCTGAGCTGGCTGAGCCGGCCGGGGTTGGAGAGCCGGCGCCACTGCATTAGCGGGTAATCCCCCCGGTATCGGCAAAGAAGTTCTTCGGTAGGAACCTGGGTTTCCTGTAACTGCATCATAAAGAAACCCTACACCAGCCATATCACGAACAACAAGGACATGATCTGCAAGATGATCTATCATTGCCCGGCGGGCAATTTCTATATCGATAGGTGTGATCTGAGGTTTCAGGCTTTCCCATGCCCAGCGCCAGCCATCGCGGACCAGTGAGCTGAAAGAATCACCCTTGCTCAGGCGGAACCCCACATGATAATCCTGGGTAAAACCATTTACGACAGGATTATATCTGTGTCTTACTATCCTGGTTGGTGTTGTTGCACCTGAAGATCCGAAGCCCCCGGAAAATTCGTTTGTGGTACCCGGCATCCAGAACCCAAACTCAACACCACTTCCTGGTATTTCACGTGCTCCTACTGCGCCGAATCTGATCTTTTCGTCAATTACCGGCGTTGTAGCAGGAGCAGTTGTCTCTGCGAGGGTTGTCGCACCATCCGGAGCGAGATCAAGGACAGCGGCCCAGTTCCCGTTCTTGAAAGACAGGCCAAACAGAGGTGCGGAAATATAATCTTCTCTTATAGAAAAGCATTTTGAATTGTAAGCCAGAGTGCCTCCCGGTGAAGTTTCTCCATCGTAAGTGGGATCGCCATATAGTACATCCGGTGCGAAATAGGTCATATCCTCCCATTTCACTGTCGGTTCAGTTGAAAACCTTATAGCTGAAAGAAATCCGGCGTTGTTTCCGGAGCCATTAACTGTAACTTTCCTGTCGACAGACAATACATCACCTGAGATGGTCCATTTGTCCTCGATGCTAAAAGCTGCTTCATTACCATCGGTTATTTCAGCTTTCGAGACCAAAGCACCTTCCGCTTTTTTAACTGACTGATAACCTGAAGCAAGCTTTATTATATCCTCTGCGCTTTTAAAGACTTCAATTTGAGCAGGTTTCAGGTTTAAAAGCAAAGGAAATTCAGTCCCTGAAATTTCAATTCCCCAGTTGCCTGTTGTATCGCGCACGAAGGAAATCGTTGCACCTGATTCCAGCATACCAAGTTTCATCCGCTTACCAGGGTGGTTACACCCTGCAAGAAGTAAAAGGCACAATGCGAGAATAAAACTTATTCTTATAATTTTCATAGGTCTTGTTAATTATTGCAATGTCTTTTTATTACTGATGTTTTCGATATCTATTAGCCCGGACCCATATTAATCAGGTTTTATAATCTTCCAATATATCATATACCTTGCATCATGTATCATGAAAAATGGTTTCAGGATCATTTCCTCATGGGGTTTAAGGGAAGAGGCTGCCAGCTTGAAAACAAGAGGATTGTTTTCAACAGGGATAAGCAATTCCGGAGCTTTATCGGCAAATTCATTTGGAATTGCCGGAGCTTCATCAACAGGAAGTTTTTCTCCCGAAGCAATATGACCCCAGCGGCTGTCGTCAGCAATAAGTCCTTTCAGATCCTCTTTACCTGTCTCGGCTGCAAGAAGAATCGGTCCATGAAGGAAGGCAACATATTCCGGGACATTTGGCATCTGTTCAATTGAGTTATGCATCGGAAGCATAATCTGAACAACATCACCTTCCTGCCAGGTCCGGTCAATTGCAACATAGGATGACGGATGCGTATTATAATCTATTGAATTCCCGTTTACAGTTACCTTAAGAGCTCCGTCCTTTACCCATGACGGATATCTTATCAAAAGAGTGAAATCAGCAGACTTCCCGGAGACAGTTAAGCTTGTCTGCTCTTCATAGGGAAATCCTGTTTCCTGTTTTATTTTAATTCCCTTTTCCTTCCAGTTCAGCTCCGATGCAATAAAGAGATTCAGGTACAGCGAATCATTTGAATGCGTATAAATGAATTGATTGTACTTTCCGTGATTTTCCATACCACTGCCCACACAGCACCACATAGCTTCATTAGGGGCAGAATAGACTCTGTAATGACGCGGACGGGCAGGAGTGAAATAAACATAACCGCCATGTTCCGGATGCTGTGTAGAGAGAATATGATTATATAATGCCCTTTCATAATAATCGGCATATTTTGCCAGCGGTTCTGTCCTGAAGAGATTCTCGGTCAGCCTGAGCATGTTATATGTATTGCATGATTCCGGGCCCTGAACCTCATCAACAAAATCTTTACAGGAATTTACGTCCGGGAAATGTTCCCTTCTGCTGTTGCCTCCGAATGCCAGCGAACGGTTTTTTGTTACTGTTTCCCAGAAAAAACTCCCTGCATCCAGAAATTCCTTTTCATGTGTAAGTTCTGCTATCCGTTGAAAGCCGATTGCCTTCGGCACCTGGGTATTGGCATGTTTGTTATCCAGGTTATCGACACCGGCAGCCATTGAATCAAGCAGCATCCTGTGAGAAAACCTTTTTGCAGCATCGAGATATTTTGAGTTACCTGTCATCTGGTAAGCATCAGCAAATATTTCATTCATCCCGCCATGTTCCGTATTCAGCATTGATTGCATCTGTTCATCGGAAAGTGCAGAAGTAATATCAATACCCCAGTCACAGAATTTCAGAAAGATATCTTTTGCATCATTATTTCCGGTATAAAACCAGGCATCTCTGAGGCCTGCAAATATCTTATGCACGTTATACCAGGGCACCCATGCGGACCTGTATGCTTTGAAATCACCTTTTTTAAGAGTGCTCCAGATGGTGTCGCTGTCGGGAACTCCGCCGACATATCCCTTTCCCCAGTCAGGGTATCTTTTCCCGTTTGATTCCTGGCACTCACTGAGTTCAGAGATTATATATTCCATGCGTTTTTTGCATTCTTCATTCTTCACGGCAACGTAATTCATTGCCATTGCAGAAAGATAATGCCCTGCAACGTGGCCATCCAATCCTTTCCAGTTAGGGAACAACCCGGCTTTTTTCGGAAGGCCTGCTTCTTTCCTGAAAGTGGCGAAAAGCCTGTCAACATCATATTCCAGGAGTACTTTTATATTCAGATCGCGAGCCTGCCTGAACGGCCCGTCGAGCAAGGCAACATCTTCCAGGGGGAATTCATTAAGGTAAAAGGATTGCCTGCCCCCGGATGAGCAGCTTATCAGAAACAGGCAGATAATAATAGTTGATATTGAGTTCTGTCTTACCATAATTGATACTATTGCTTTATACAAATATTTATTTTCAGCGTCCCGGTGCCGGATTCCTGAAGAGATTCGGATAGAACCGGTAATACAGCAGGTGTCTCCAGGTTATAAGATCGTGAGCACCCCTGGAACCTATATAATATTCATGTTTAACATTTAGTTTGACAAGGTCATTGTGCAGTACCTCATGCCTTGCTCCCGGCCTTGTTTCATGTGTACCGGCCCCGACAAAAAGATAATCAAGTTTGGAATTTATGTCCGGATCCTTTAGAGCAGGAGTCTGGTCGATCCCTATTGCGGCGCTCAGAATGCCTATTGCTGCAAACAGGTCAAGGTTGTTTAAACCCACATACTGTGCATGTCTTCCGCCCATTGATAAGCCGCTTATTGCCCGGCCGTGCCTGTCTTTTATTACACTGTAATTACTCTCCACAAAAGGTATTATGACCTCTTTAAATTCCCTTTCAACGAGTTTGAATGTCAGATCAGTATGCTTTGGATGTGACCGGTGGACCATCTGGTTGTTGGGCATTACTATGATCATGGGTACTGCTTTTCCTTCAGCAAGCAGGTTGTCCATAATGAAGTTCGCCTGTCCATGCATATACCAGGTCTGAGCAAGATCCCCCGATCCTCCAAGCAGGTAAAGCGTTGGGTATTTCTTCGACTTATCATATCCGGGAGGAGTATAAACAAGCATCTCCCTTTCTCCATCCG
>CAYNRI010000069.1:0-14369 GCA_964399575.1 uncultured Rikenellaceae bacterium | reverse complement strand
AGGAGAAAAATGGTGGGGATAAGAAACTAATCTGAAATATTATTGACTTCCATTAAATATTACCATGCCGGCAGTATTTGATGGAAGTTTTTTTTAAGGCTTGATCAAATAATCCTATTTAAATATCCTCTGGGCGAAATCATGGAGTGATTTTCTCCAGACCTGCCATTCATGAGCTCCCGGAAAGGATGCAAACTCAACATTTAATCCTTTGTCCCTGAATGTCTGTATCAGCTTCTTTGTTGGCTCTATCCTTGGATCCTGTTCTCCTACAGATATATAAAACACCTTGAGTTTTTTATTGAACGAGGCAGGATTTGATAAAAGACCTGGTATTGTGGCCTCGGCATCAAATGCCCTGGCTCCTCCTCCCGCTTGTCCGATGCCGCCAAAGAGACCTGTGCTGAACACCCCGATATTTGCAAAAACATCAGTGTTGCGTAAGCCGGTATAAAAGGCCTGACCGCCGCCCATTGATAAGCCTGATATTGCTCTGTTCTCCGCTCCGGATTTTACCCTGTAATTCTTTTCGATGAAGGGGATTATATTATCTGCGAGTTCATCCTTAAAGACTGCCATGGCTTCATCATTATAGCCTCCGGCCTGCATGCCGGGACGTGATACATTACCATTGGGAATGACAACTATCATTGGTTTTGCTTTTCCTTCGGCAATAAGATTGTCAAGAATTATTGCTGTCTTGCCCTGAACTGCCCAGCCACGCTCATCTTCTCCCCCGCCATGCTGAATGTAAAGTACAGGGTATTGCTCTTTCCCTGAATTGTCGTAACCCGGAGGCGTGTATATATTCACACTCCTCCATGTGCCTGTAACCTTCGAAAAATATGACTTATGCCTCAGATCTCCGTGAGGCACATCTTTTATTGTATAAAAATCCACGCCCGGTTCCGGAATATCAATAGCACTTGACATTCTGCCTGTTCCGTAAAAGGATTCACTTGCGGGATCGGAAAATCTGAACCCGTCAATTACAAGGGAATAATAATGGAATCCCGGATCCTGCGGTTCGGTCGTGACTTTCCAGATACCCTTGTCATCTTTCTGCATGTCATACAGCTTCCCAAGATCCACCTGCACTTTCTGTGCCTGTGGTGCACTAACCTGAAAAATAACCTTCCCATCGGGCAGGATTCTCGGATATCTGGCATTTCCAATATTTGTAGGAGCAGGTATACCTTCACCGGCATTTTGTGCTCCAATTATTCCGACTCCGGCCAGAAGCAGAATAAAAATTAAAATGTTGCGTCTCATAATTCAAATCAGTAGTAAATATTAAAAATTACTGTATCAGGCGTTTCTTGCCATAATTATCAGAACAAGCCCTGCGATGAAGCATACGAACATAAGAGCAAGCAGCCCATTGGTTTTTTTCGGTGCTTCTCTGAATTCCTTCCATACAAAAACACCCCAGGCTGCTCCAACCATTGTAGAACCCTGTCCGAGTCCGTACGAGATAGCCGGACCTGCCTGTTCAGCTGCAATAATACTGAAAGCAAGTCCCATTGCCCATATCATTCCTCCAATGATACCGCTTATATGTACTTTCAGAGATCTCTCTTTAAAATATTCACCGTAGGTTGAAGCCCTTCCTTCTACAGGCCTGTACATGAAATAGGTATTCCATATAAAACCTGAAAGATAACAACCTATTGAGAATACAAGTACTGCTGAATAGGGCGTAAGCTTACCTGCTTCCGGATTAGCAAAATTAAGAGACAGACTGTCGGCTACAAAACCGTAAAAGAAACCCATGATTATACCTGCAAGGACTGAAAGGATAATACCTTTTCTTGTGTCACCCTTTACCTTCGAAGGGATGGTCTGATATGCTATTGCATTTACAATGATAGCGACAACCACTAAGCCCACGCCGGCAAACAGCAGTACAGGATTCCCGGTGGAGGTTGAAATATAATTATATATCACTCCGATAACCAGGGCAAGGCCCACAGCTACCGGGAAGGCGACTGACATTCCGGCAACCGCAGCAGCTGCAACCCACAGGAGGTTAGAAAGATTGAATACGACCCCTCCAAGGAAGGCAGAGCCCAAAGACTTTCCTGAAGCCTGGCCCAGATCTTCGAATAAACTCCTTCCCTCAGATCCTAAACTGCCAAGTGTTAATCCCAGAAGAAGCATAAAAATTACAATACCAAGGCAGTAATCCCAATAAAAAAGCGGATTCGGCCATGTCTTTGGTTTCAGGTTCATTGTATTTGCCCATGAACCCCAGCATATCATTGTTATTATGCAGAGGATCACGGCTAACGGGTAAGAACTGACAATATACATAGTTTAATATTTAAGTATCATTTCTGCTTAGTCAGAAAGTCGCATAAAAATTTTGTACCCCATCCCTGCAGACCGAACCTGCTTTCTGCTCTTTGTATTACTGACGTATAAAATTATTTAAAAAGAAGCTGCGTAAATCCATGCAGGCTCTTACGCCAGGTCTGAAATTCATGTGCTGTGCCTGCTGCTTCAAAGTAAACATGCTTAATACCGGCCTTTTCAAGCTGTTCATGAATACTTCTGCCTGTAGTGGCACCCTCTTTCGAACCCATGCTTATATAGAACACTTTCACCTGTTTTTCAAATTCATCGGGTTTTAAGAGCAGCCCGTTATAGCCGGTCTCAACACCCGGAAAACCAAAGGGAGCACTGAAGATACCTATATTGGCAAATTTGTCGAGATTAGCCTGCGTTATCTGATAGGTCTGGGTTCCTCCGAGAGAAAGTCCAGCCATAGCCCTGTTTTCACGGTTTGCCAGAGTTCTGAAGTTCGCATCGATTGCCGGAATAAGATCTTTTACAATAACCGAGCCGAAGCCATCCCAGAATGAAGGCATACCGCCGGGTCCCTGACCCGGACCTCCGGGACGCTGACCCGGTCCCGCCTGTGGCCTTGCTCCAGGAGCCTGTTGGCCAGGAGCCTGTTGTGGCCTTGCGCCAGCTGCCGCCTGCCCCTGTCCTTGTCCTGGCCTTGCACCCTGGGCCCCTGGTCCTGCCGGACGGCGTGCACCACCCATACCCGCTGCAATACCCCCGTCTTCCATAACAACTAACATTGGTTTTGCCTTGCCTTCAGCAATAAGATTGTCAAGAATGAAATTTGTGCGTCCCTGATTTGCCCAGGCCCTCCTGTCTTCTCCCATTCCGTGCTGAAGATAAAGTACCGGATAGCGTTTATCATTATTCTTCATGTAATCAGGAGGAATGTAAACATAAGCCTGCCGAGTTTCACCTGTCGATTCTGCAAAGTACCAGAATGACACGATCTGTCCGTGGGGAACCTTTTTTACAAGATAAAAATCAACGCCTTCTTCAGGAACTTCAATGCCGCTCATTACCCGGCCGGATCCAAAAAAGGTTTCACTTGACGGATCGTTAACTTCAACGCCATTAATCCTCAGGTTATAATAATGGAAGCCCGGATCCAATGGTGCAGTAACCCCGGTCCAATACCCGTCATCGCCTTTTGTAAGCGCAGTATTGCCAAGACCGACAACAACACTTTGAGCTTCCGGAGCTCTTACACGGAAAATAGCCCTGCGCTGTGCATCAATACGCGGGTATTCTGCCCCGACTATATTTGTGGATGCCGGTTTTGAATCAGCCGGGGGCTGAGCTTCCTGAACCATCTGTGCATTACACACCCAACTTGTAATAATAAATAGTACAAGTCCACATAAATACCTGTATTTCATTAAATAATCCTCCTTATTGCTTTTGAGCAAAATTTTAATGTTGTATAATAAGAAATGAGTGTCAGGAATCAATAATACAATTTTAAAATCGCCTGATAATCAATGAAATATTGTATTTAATTCCTGATACTCATTTAAAGATTTAGCTAGCCCTGCTATTATTTAAATAACAGCTGGGCCATTTCATACAGGCTGCGGCGCCATGTCTGGAACTCGTGCCTTGTACCCTCTGACACATAAGCAACAGCATTAAAACCTGCTGCCTTGAGATCGGTAGCTGCTTTTCTGACACCGTCAGGATTTTCAAAGCTGCCGGAGCTCATGAAGATGAGTTTTACACTTGACTTGTTTTTTATCTCTTCTGCATTGTAGGTTCCTCCGCTTAAGAGTCCAAATTGGGAAAATACTTCAGGACGAGCCAGAGTAATTGTGTGTGTTTCCATTCCTCCCATTGAAAGGCCAGCCATTGCGCGGTTAGCCTGATTTGCAAGTGTCCGGAAATTGGCGTCAACATAAGGAATCAGCTCATCAACGAGAACTTTCTCGAAGCCGTTGTTCATCATTCCGGCCATTCCGCCGGCAGGGCGGGCAGCAGGAGCAGCACCAGGAGCTCCGGCAGGACGGGCACCCGGGGCACCAGGTGCACCAGGCGCAGGAGCGCCAGCACCAGGAGCGGGAGCACCAGCAGGGCGGGCACCGGGAGCACCGGCAGCACCGGGAGCACCGGCAGCAGGAGCACCGGCAGGGCGGGCACCTGGTCTGAAACCTTCATTTGTCATTCCGTAGGTCATTACAATGATGAAAGGTTTTATTTTGCCGTCTGCAATAAGGTTGTCCATTATCAGATTGGCGTGTCCCTGATTGCTCCATGCAGTTTCATCTTCTCCCCAGCCATGCTGAAGATAGAGGACCGGGTACCTGACATTTACATCCTTTGTGTAACTGGGCGGAGTGTAAACAAATGCCCTGCGAGCGGTGTTTGTACTTGGCGACCAGAAAAGTATTTGTTCCACTTTACCGTGGGGAACATTTTTCAGTGCATACATATCCTGATCATGAGCAGGTATTTCAATACCGCTTTCCCAGCGGGTTGAACCATAATAATTATTTGTACCGGGGTCGTTAAATACTCCTCCGTCAATCGTCAGATGGTAATAATGGAATCCCTCTTCCAGCGGTCCTGCGGTTGTGCCCATCCATGAGCCATCCTCAGCTTTTGTGAGGGGAGTTCCACCTCTTGTGCCGCCTAATCCCAGGCTCACAACGACACTCTGGGCTTGCGGTGCCACTACCTTGAACCGTGCATATCCCTGGGAATTGACCTGGGGATACTCCTGTTGAGGTTGATTCTTTGTAGAGGGTTTGAAGTCTTCCTTAATTGGCGGTTGATTTGTTTGTGCTAAACAGAGAAACCCTGATAAAGCGAATAGTAAAACTGAACTGATTAAAGATCTTTTCATAATATTAATTTTAAATTATTTGAATAAAAGCAGTGCATATTCTCGAAGACTTCTCCTCCATGACTGGAACTCATGTGCGGTTAACGGTGAAACATAAGAAGCGCTTTTTATGCCTGCCTGGTTAAGGGCATCAGCTGCGTTCTTAACACTTTCAGAACCTCTTTCCCTGCTTCCATAGCTCATAAACACAAGCTTGACTTTGGATTTATCTGTTATTTCTGCAGGGGCTATTGTACCACCGCTGAAAAGGCCGATATATCCGAATGTATCAAGATGAGCGAGAGTTACTGCCTTAGTGCACATGGCTCCCATGGAGAGACCTGACATAGCACGGTTCGGCTGATCGGCAAGGGTGCGGAAGTTTTTGTCAATGTAGGGTATCATGTCCTTGATCATTACCTCAGCGTATGTGTCGAATGAAAAACCCATCCGCGGACGTGCAGCCTGTCCGGCAGGTGCGCCCTGTCCCGGAGCTCCCGGTCCCGGTTGAGCACCTGGTGCTCCCTGACCTGGCTGACCGCCCGGTGCTCCCTGACCCGGAGCTCTCTGCCCCGGCTGACCACCCGGAGCGCCCTGACCCGGGGCTGGTGCGCCCGGCTGACGCATCTGCGGTACCGGTTCACCCGGCTTTCTTGCAGCGCTGGTTTCCATCACAACAATAAATGGTTTTGCTTTTCCTTCTGCAATAAGGTTGTCAAGTATCAGATTTGTCCTTCCCATTTCAATCCATACCCTCTGGTCCTCGCCACCACCATGCTGAAGATAGAGCACCGGGTAACGGGCTGAAGTATTCTTTTCGTAATCCGGAGGAGTGTATACATAGATATGACGCCATGATTCTGTTACAGTGGAATAATAATTCTCGAGGAGAACATTGCCATGCGGCACATCTTTCAAATCGTAAAAACCACCATCCGGATCGGGGATCTCAAATCCATTGCACATATGGCTGTAGCCAATGAATCCGTCAGTAGCCGGATCCAGAACTACAGCCCCATCGACTACCATCCAGTAGTTGTGGTAACCCAGATCCTGGGGTTCACTTGTATAGGTCCATACCCCGTCGGAACCTTTGACCATATCCTTCGCAACGTTGTTTATGGAAACCTGCACTTTCTCAGCATAAGGAGCTGTAAACCTGAATGTAACCCGGTTATCTGCTTCTATGCGCGGAAAAGGAACTCCATATACATTGTAAGGATTAATATGCTGTGTGCCGGTAAGCTTTGAGCTTACCAAAGGCTGGCCTGTCTGGGCCAGACCGATACTGCTGACTGATAATATTATCAGTAAAATCAGCGAAAGTGTTTTTTTCATTTTAATTCGTATTTGTTGATTAAATAATTATATCAGATTATTAGTCTGTTCTGAATTTTCAATCCCTGAAAAGAAGAAGTGCGAACTCCTTGAGGCTGCGTCTCCATGACTGCCATTCATGAGCGGTCAGCGGAGATACGTAAGATACGCTGTTAATACCGGCCTCATTTAATGCATCAGCAGCTGCTTTCAGACCATCAGCTCCATTTTCACGGCTTCCGAAACTCATGAACACCAGTTTAAATTTCGAGTTCTCGGGAATATCTGCAGGTGCCATGCTGCCGCCACTGAAGATCCCTATATATGAGAATTTATCAGGATGTGCCAGGGTGATCTGCCTTGTTACTCCGCTGCCCATCGAAAGACCTGCCATAGCCCTGTATGGCTGATCGGTCAATGTTCTGAAATTACTGTCAACCCATGGTATCAGGTCATTAATCATAACCTCGTCATATGTGTTAAATGAGAAACGCGGCCTGGGTGCTGCAGCTTGTCCCGGCTGTGCTGCCGGTGCTGCTGCTGGTGGAACCGGCTGTGCGCCCGGGGTCCTTGTTCTGGCAACTCCCGGTGCTCCCTGGCGCAGTGCCGGAGGAACTTCTCCCGGCTTGTAGGCAGCACTTGTCTCCATAACAACTATGAAGGGTTTAGCTCTTCCTTCTGCTATAAGGTTGTCAAGTATCAGGTTTGTACGGCCCATTTCAATCCATACCCTCTGATCCTCTCCACCTCCATGCTGAAGATATAGTACCGGATATCTTGCAGATGTGTTTGTTTCATAATCCGGAGGTGTGTAGATATATACGTGCCTCCAGCCATTGGTAACGTTGGAGAAATAATTTTTGATCATCACATTGCCGTGAGGCACATCTTTAAGCTCATAAAAACCTCCGTCAGCATCGGGAATCTCAAAACCGTTGCACATATGACTGTAGCCTATGAATGCATCTGTAGCCGGATCAAGCATAATTGCACTGTCGACTATCATCCAGTAATTATGATAACCTGCGTCCTGCGGTTCGCTTGTATAGGTCCATACACCACTTGTGTCCTTTACCATATCATAGGGAACATTATAGATTGAAACCTGAACCTTCTTCGCATTGGGCGCGTTAAAGCGGAATGTTACCCTCGAATCTGCTTCAATACGCGGGAACTGTGACCCGGAAAGATTGTAGGGTGAAGGATGCGCTTCAAAAGTGAAGGGAGCAGCAGCTTCCTTTGGCCCTTTGCAGGCCTGAACAAGACAGATACCGGCAACCAAGGCAACTGTCAGTAAAATACTTCGTGATGTTTTTCTCATGTTTAAACCTCCTGTAATTTTTAATTATGATACTTTGTTTGTATTAATTTTCAATCTTTAAACAGCAGAGGGGCCGTTTCATTGAGGAACTTCTTACAATTCATCCATGTATGTCCGCCGTCTGTAATGAACGTCTGATATTTTATTTTTTTCTCATCAAGGACTTTAATATATTGCTGTAAAGTTCCATAGGTTGGGTCTTCTTTTCCGCAAGCAAAATAGAGAAGCTTTAAGCGCTTGTTTGTCAGTGCCGGATTGGAAAAAGGAACAGCATTGTTCCTGTCAAATTCTGCCTGCACCATCCCCGGCGCATACCCGCATACATATGCAAAAAGGTCAGGGTTGCCGAGTCCTATATATAGTGATGTGCCTCCACCGCCCGAGAAACCTGCAATTGCTTTATTTTCTGGTCCCGGTTTAACCCTGTAGTTCTTTTCTACAAAAGGGACTATGTAATTTTTAAAATCTTTCTGGAATTCCTGCAGGTTCTCCCAGTTTCTTAAAGAGCCGGATTCTTTAGTTATCACAGGGAATGCCCTTCCATAAGGCATAACGATTATCATCGGTTTTGCTTTGCCCTGTGCTATCAGATTGTCAAGAATTATGTTAGCCCTGCCGACTTTAGTCCATGTCTCTTCAGTATCTGTAGTGCCATGCAACAGGAAAAAGACAGGGTATTTCTCGTTTACATCCTGCTCATATCCCGGAGGAGTATAGATTACCAATGGTCTGGTCCCCAGCTCTTTTGAATAATAATACCTGTATGATACTGTCCCATGAGGAACATTCTGTATGCTGTACACCTTTGGCGCCGCATCGGGGATTTCAATAACACTGTTCTGGAAGCCCTCGTTGGGAAAGATCCAGGTGTTTTTCGGATCAGCTACCTGTATGCCGTCAACAACAAAGCAATAAGGATAAATATCCGGTTCAACGGGACCCAGTGTAATGCTCCAGACTCCTCTTTCATCTTTGGTCATTGCCTGTTGGCCATTGACAAATTGTGTGCTTAACTTCACATCTTTGGCATTTGGTGCCCTGAAACGGAAAGTGACAGTCCTGTCTTTCTTCACTTCAGGCGAAATGAAATTCTGCATTCCCGGCTGACCGCTCATCACGGATGAAGCAATAAAGAAAAATATTAGTGTATAAAAGACACTTTTATTTATATTTCTCATAATCAATAGTTTATAGTTAAAATAACTAGCCTTTAGATTCAGGGGGATTAATTACCTGAAAAGATACAACTTTTTTTATTACATAGATAAAGGCTGATGCATTAAAATTACGATCCGGTTAAATTATTTTAATGAGTATCAGGAATCTTACACAATATTTCATTGATTTTCTTCGTGTACCCCGACCCCAAGGGGAGCGAAGAAAATCAATTTACTCCCCTTGGGGTTGGGGTACATAAATTGATTTTCAAGCGATTATAAAATTGTATTTATGATTCCTGATACTAATTAATATTTTTAATCAATCTGAATTATCATTAAGTTGAATCATCAGTTGTCCTGCTGATATAAAAGGGGAGAAGTCACAGAATAACCTCTCCCCTAACCACCTACTTAATTACCTGCCTGATATTTACTTTTCCCTAAAATTAACAACCTGTCAATCCAGCAGGTTTGGATTAACATCGGTTTCTACGTTTGGAAGGGGCAGGAAGTATTTAACCGGGCCTTTTGGCTGAAGCTCATCAGGATCTTTCTTGTCAATAGTCTCCTGTACAATCTGGAGACGTACAAGATCGAACCAACGGCAAAATTCGCCTGCAAATTCCCAACCTTTTTCTGTTATAATTTCTTTCTGGGTCAGAGATGTTGCATCAACTGCCGGATCAGGAGTATTTAAAGGAAGGCCGGCCCCGCGGCGTTTGATTTTGTTGAAAGCCTCGAGGGCATCGGGATCGGAAGGATTCCCTGAAGCCATTATCTGAGCTTCAGCAAAGACCAGATAGGTCTCGGCAAATCTTTCAAGAGGTATGGAAATTGCATTTACCGGGGAAAGTTTATCTCCCTGCAATTTCTTATAATACGGACGTTTAGTCTGATACTGGGTGAAAGGTATCCATACATTGTTCTTAAAATAACCGGTTTCGAAGGTAATATCCTTTCTGTCTCCTTCAGGAAATTCATTAAAGAAGGTGAGCTCACACATATAATCACCCCATCCTCCCCTGTCACCGGGTATTGCTGCAATACCGGCCCAGCCATTTGCGCTTGCTCCGGATCCCGGGCCCTGAAAATTCAGTGCGAATACTTCCTCCTTGTTTCCATCGTTATGTACAGTCGCACTTACCCACAATGAATTGAAGTCATCCATCAGACCCAATCCATAAATTTCCTGATTGTCAATAACTTCCTTTGCTTTAGCAGCAGCCAGGGAATATTTTGTGGCATCATTAAGCGGGTACCCGGTCATTTGCAAATAGACCTCGGCAAGAACTGCCTTGACTGTCCCCAGGCAAGCCCTTCCCGGCAACGGCTTTTTATTTCCTATCAGAGTTTCAGCTTTTGTCAGATCTGCAATTATCTGAGTATAAATCTGTCCAATCTCTGAAGAATTAATTCTTAAAAGAGATTCATCGTATATATGCGAAGTAAGCACAAGGGGAGCTTTGCCCCACAAACGAACGATCCAGAAATAATTGTAAGCCCTCAGGAAAAAAGCCTCGCCTGCAATCTGATTTATAGTAGCCTGGGTGCCTGTAGCATTTTCGTAATTAGCAATTATATTATTGCACTGCTGTATGCACTTATAAGCGCCCTTCCAGATAAATGGGAGCCTCTGATTGGTGTTGTTTACAACAAACTGGTCGAATTCCCTGAAATCCGCTTTATTACTTGCCTTATGGGTAGTAAGGTCATCACTTCCCATCAGTATGGCTGCAGTGGATGCGTTTGCATAACCCTGATTGAAGAATTGACCCATCGGCTTATAGGCTCCGGCCAGAGCGGCTGTAAGTCCTGTGACATCATTCAGTGCACCACTATCCGAGGTGATTAACCTTGATATATCTTCCTCATAAAAATCACTGCAGGAACTTCCTATGAGTATCACAATAAGAAAAACAAATATTTTTTTCATTTAAAAATTTTTATAATTAAAAACTTAATGCAAGTCCGAAAGTCCAGGTTCTGGCTCCCGGATATGCTCCACCGTCGCCTCCGCGTAAATCACCTGACCCGACATTTGAATATGTTTCAGGATCAATACCTTTATATTTTGTTATTGTGAAGAGGTTCTGTGCACTTATTGTAGCTGTCAGATCGCCCCATCTCAGCACATTCTTCGGCAGGGTATATTGCAGACTGATATTCTTAAGCCTCAGATAATTACCGCTTTCTATATATTCCGATGACTGTATCCTCGGCACATTCGTCTTGTTGAAGGCTGCAACTCTCGATGTGGGATTATCAGGCGACCACCTGTTAAGGATATCCTTATGAACGAACTCACGTGCATCAGCTGCCGCTACCATTATCTGTGCATAGGCAAAATTCCATTTCCCGTAATCAAGCATCGACTGGAAGAATGCATTCAGGATGAAGTTCCTGTACCTTATTGTGTTGTTAAGACCCAGCACTTTCCTTGGCATCCCTGAACCGATTATCTGGAAATCACTGCCTGTTATTGCATAATCACCGTTCAGATCCTCGTACCTGTAATCTCCCGGCTGATTCCCGTATCTGGCTGCCAGCTCGGCATCAGCTGCCTGCCAGATCCCGAGGGATCTGAAACCATAATAGCTCGAGATGCTGTATCCCGGTTTCAGGATCATTTCCGGATTAGTAAGCATTCCTGCTCCTGCCCCACCCATTAAAAGAATATACGGAGTTTCACCAAGGGTTTTTACTTTATTATCTAGAAATGTAATATTAAAATTTACAGACCACGATAAGTCATTCCGGGAAAACAGCCTGGCATTAAGATTAAGCTCGAATCCCTTATTGCTTATTGCTCCAACGTTCCTGTAAATGCTCCCTCCGCCGACATAGCCAGGAAGAGGTTCACTTAACAGAAGGTCAGTTGTATTTTTCAGAAAATAATCTGCTTCAAGTGTGATCCTGTCTTTAAGGAGGCCCAGATCAAAGCCCACGTTCGTCTGTGCTGTAGTTTCCCATCTAAGGTGTTCATTGCCCGGATTACCTATATTGATACCCGATGTCAGCATGCCATTTTGCCAGGAAGTTCCTGCAAGCGCTGCAGATGTATTATATGATGTAACTGTTCCGTATACATTCACAGCCTGGCTGCCTGTCTGTCCCCAGCTGGCCCTCAGCTTCAGGTTACTGATAACCGGTATGCCCTGCATGAATTCTTCCTCCGAAATGCGCCATCCAAGGCCAACCGATGGGAAAACGCTTGTCTGGTTCTTCCCCCGGAATTTCGACGACCGGTCGCTGCGTACCGATGCTGTTACAAGATACCTGTTCAACAGGTTGTAATTAACCCTTCCTATATATGAGCCAATTGTTGATTTCGTATACCCGTTATCCAGAGCATAGGATTGGGCCAGAGTTATATTATTGTATTTAAGGAAAGGGAAGAGCAGATTGGAAGCTGAAGCCATATAATAATCATTCTGCTGCCACTGGTACTCAGCAACACCAGTAAGAGTGATACTATGAATATCATATAAAGTCGTTGTATATGTCAGGATATTTGTGTTCTGAAGAAATATCGACTCATTTGAGGAACGTGCTGCTGAAGGACTGTTTGGCCTCAGGTTCTGATTGAACATTTTCCCCTGGGTATTATTATAATTTACTCCGAATCCCAGATCAAGATTCAATCCTCTGGCAATCTGATAGATAAAATTCCCGACAGTGTTAACTGTGTTTGATTCATCAATTATGTCATTTGTTGCCAGTTCTATCGGATTGATCTTTATTGAGGAAACAGGATCTAGTGTCGTAAGCTTGCCGCCTGAATCATATGCAGGGGTTGTCGGGGCCCATGCTGTAGCCCCTGCAACTACGCCGCTTGTATTATAGTCACCGGAGGTATTATTCGTTTCTCTTCTTGCAAAGTTTAATTTCAGAGACCCCCTGAGTCTGCGGGATAATTTTGCATCTATATTTGTCCTTAAGGAGTATCTTTTAAAATCGGAATTGATTATTATCCCGTCCTGTTCAAGAACATTGCCCGATATAAAATATGTTACGGCATCATTCCCGCCCGAATAGTCAACCTGTACTTCCTGACCTACTGCTGTTCTGTATATAAGGTCCTGCCAGTCGGTTCCCCCGTTTGCAAGAAAATATCCAACCTGATCATCAGTGAAGGGACGTGCATATCCAAGGGCATCAGCCCTTTCATTAGCCACCTGTGCAAATTCACCTGCCTCCAGCAGTGGCCAGAGCTTTAATGGATTGCTCAGAAAGTATCTGCCGGTGACAGAAAATTCGGGCTCGTCAATAATACCTCTTTTAGTAGTGATCAGTATAACCCCATTGGCCCCCCTGCTGCCATATATTGCAGTTGATGAGGCATCCTTTAGTACCTGAATGGTCTCTATATCAGTGGGATTCACATCAGCTATATCAGCTCCCACGAATCCGTCAATAACATAAAGTGGTTCATTGCTTCCTGTTATTGAATTCGATCCCCTTATCCTTATTGAAGTGGTACCGCCCGGAGCACCGGAAATACCTGTAACATTAACCCCGGCTGTACGCCCCTGAAGAATATCATCTACGCGGCTAACCGGCTGTGCCATGTATGCATCTTCACTCAATGCTGCAACAGAACCTGTAAGATCAGATTTTTTAATAGTCCCGTATCCAACAACTATCACCTCTTCAAGGCTCGACAGGAAAGGCTGCAATGAAACATTTATAATTGTCCTCCCTGCTGCATCAATCTTTTCCTGATTATATCCGACAAATGAAAAGATCAGTTTCGCATCCCTGTTGGTTACATCTACAGAATATTTCCCGTTTGCATCTGAAATTACCCCTGTTGCCGTTCCTTCTACCTTTATATTTACACCCGGCATAGGATTGCCCTTCTCATCCGAAGTTATTCCCGATATTGTCGACAATCTTTTAATTTCCAAAAAGTCCGGAGACAATATTATCTTATCGTCGATTACGGAGTATTTTATATTGGTATAACTGAACAAGTTGTCCAATAAGTCATTTATTGAACTGTTGCTGACATTGATTGTAACTTTCTGCCGGGTATCTATTAATTTTTCGTTGAAAAGAAAAAACAATCCGGATTTCTCTTCAATTCTGTCGAGAATTGTTATTAATTCAGTATCCGTAAAACTCAGCGATATTCCTGATTCCTGCGAAAAACAATTTACAAACATTACCCGCGCCAGGAGTAATCCGATAATTAACCTTTTTACTTGTAAATTCATACCTGTAAAGGATAAATAATAATCTAAATTCATGGGACAATGTCTTCTCAGACGAAATTAAATATGTCGTTTAAGATGACTCTGCAACGCTCTGATTTTCCGTAGTCAGCTTAAAAATATTCTGTAATACTTACAGATAATCAGAAATAGCTTCAACTGTAAAGTTAGGTAAAAATCAGGATGTTCAG
>CAYNRI010000068.1:0-14509 GCA_964399575.1 uncultured Rikenellaceae bacterium | reverse complement strand
TAAGCCTCCCGCTAGCGTTCATCCTGAGCCAGGATCAAACTCTTCATTGTAAAAAATTTTCTTAAATATCGACGAAGTGTTATCCTTGGTCTCATTCTAAAATACTAACAAGTTTTCTTAGACGAGATTGTCTGTCTCGCCTGGTTGCTACTTCATAATTTCAAAGAACTTTTCTTTTTACTTTTGGGGCGATAAAGATACAACATTTTAAAATCTTCACCAAAAAAATCGAGATATTTTTTCCGGCCTTTCCCCTCTTTCCTTCCCTCCTTTTCCTTAGCCGGAAGACTATCTCTTTTAAACCCTTCAACCAACTTTTCGCCTCAAAGCGGGTGCAAAGATAAAGAATGATTTATATCCAACAAATTTTTATTACTCTTTTTTTAATAATATTTCTCCCTACCCGCATTTTTCTCGCTTTAACATTGCCTGTTGATTCCCCTGCAACCCCCATAAATCCTCATCCACATCAACATTAATTAAAACATCGTACCTTATGTAAAATAATTTAATTTTCGTACCTTTAAGAAGATATCTCATATTTTCTATTCAATGAAAGATGACTTTACTTTCAACTCTCTTCTTCCCTGTCCTGATCTGCATTGAAACCCTGCCGGGTAACTCAGTGCTGTCCTCTTCCATTCAGGAACAGGCTGATACATCATATATTAATAACACCAACAAAAACCTGCTTACAAACGCAAGAAGAAATCCCGATGTAGTTATCCCCCTCGCCCGTAAAACACTCTCCCATTCTTCAGAGATCGGTTATCTCAGAGGTAAAGCCGACGCTTCGCTCATCCTGGGATCTGCCTGGCTCGCTAAATACTATAATGCAGGCGACAGCGCCCTCCATTATAATATGCAGGCCTATGAGATCTATAAGGAAACCGGCAACCCCGGGGGAAAAGGAAGAGCCTGCTATAACCTTGCGTATGTCTTCAGTATCAGGGGCGACCTTACTGAAGCAGAGAGATACGGGAGCCTCAGCCTTAAATTCTTCGAGGAAGCAGGCGATACCCGAGGTATGATAAATGCCTATAACGTGCTCTCATATTTCGCACAACATTCAAAGGACTTTAAAAAAGCCCTCGCCCTCATTCAACAGGCTATAGACATCGCCCGTGCCTCAAACGATACCCTGCCTCTTGCCGATGTGACAAACAGCCTTGGTAATATCTATAAAGACATGGCTCTGTTCTCCCAGGCAACAGATGCCTATTTCGAAGCCCTGCAACTCTGGGAGTCAAGAGACGATTCAAGCGGGATATCAATCGCCTATGGCAGCATAGGTCTTGTATATTATTTCCAGAAAGACTGGCAAAAGGCACTGGAGTTTTGTTTTAAGAAAATACCGTTAGTAAAAGCCAGAAATGACTTATGGGAACTGAGCAAAACATATAATACAATAGCCGAAATCTACAATGCAAAAACAAACAACGACAGCGCCCTGATTTACTTCAGGAAAGGTCTCCGGCTGAATGAGCAGATGAATTATCCGGGAATGATAGCCTCTTCATATAATTATATAGCCTCAACTTTCCTCCTCCTCTCGCAGCCAGACTCGGCAGAATTCTATATCAATAAAACAATGGCTATCGCCAACCAGATAGAAGATACGGAACTTGTTAATTATTACATCACCCTGGGTAGTGTTTTAGAGACAATTGGCAAACCTTCAGCCGCTCTTCCCCACCTTTTAAATGCGTATAACATCGGAAGAGAAAAGAAATTCCCTTTAGCTGTCCACGACGCTTCAATTCTCCTTAGCGAGATATATAACACTATCGGCAGAAACGACCTTGCATACAAATACCTTAAGGAGTATTACCAGATCAAAGACAGTATAAGCAATGCAGATTACCTCCGGCAGGTGACACGTATGGAGCTCCAATATAACTTTGATAAGAAACAGAAAGCTGCTGAATTCGAAAGAATGGAAGAAAGGATCATGCATGAAAACCAGGTACGGCAACAAAGAACCGCTATCACAGGACTGATAATCCTCGCTTTTCTTGTTGCCCTGATTTCTTTCCTGCTGTTAAGGCACAACAGGCTTCGCAGCCGGTTATCCCGGATAGATCTTGAACAACGGTTGCTAAGGGCGCAAATGAATCCCCATTTTATCTTTAACTCATTGTGCGTCGTGCAGGATTTCATCCTTTCAGGTAAATCACAGAAAGCCAATATCTTCCTCACGAAAATCGCCAGACTGATGCGCAATATCCTCGAAAACTCACGTGAGGAGTTCATCCCGCTCGAGAAGGAAATCGAAACAATTAAACTATACCTTGATATCCAACAGCTTAGATTTGAAAATGAATTTGAATATGATATCACAACAGCCGATGAAATAGATCCTGCTAATATCTCACTGCCCCCTATGCTTACCCAGCCATGCGTTGAAAACTCTGTGGAACATGGTCTCCTTACATTGAAAGAAAAGGGAAACATTAAAATAAATTACTCTCTGTATGACGGACTGATGAAGCTTGAGGTTACCGATAACGGCATAGGAAGAAAAGAGGCGGCAGTAAGAGAGATGGAAAAGAAGACAAAAAAATCTGTCGCGACAGAGGTGACAAAGGAAAGACTTGAAAATTTCAGGAGAACAATGAAGAAAAAGAATATAAGCTTCGAAATAAGCGACCTTTATGATAATAACAAAGTTGCCGGAACCAAAGTTGTGATGATGTTGCCGTATAAAAGAACTTAGGCATGGTCCATGGTGCAGGGTGCATGGTGCACGGTGCATGGTGCACAGATCTCATTCCCCCTTTGAAGGGGGCTAGGGGGATGTTTTAGGTGCAGGATGAAGTACAGATCTCATTCCCCCTTTGAAGGGGGTAGGGGGATGTTTTTTGGTGAAAGTACAGGCTGATGGCCTTGCTAAAGCTTAGGCGGGGTGGTCAGTGGGATGTTTAAGGCGCAGGGTGTAGATGAGAAATCAGTTATAAGCTTACTCCACCTTGCACCTTGCAACATACTACATCCTTAAAATACATCCCCCTGCCCCCTTCAAAGGGGGAATTGAAAACTACCATGCTGTAGGATGCATTTATGAAGAACAATTATAAAACAGCAACCACATATGAACACAGTTATAATCGACGACGAAGCCTCAGTGAGAAACTCTATCAAAGCGCTTCTTAATGAGAATTTTCCTGATATCAACATCCTCTGTACAGCCGGATCTGTCGAAGAAGGATTCGCCGCTGTTTCTGATAATAAGCCCGACCTTGTATTCCTCGACATTGAGATGCCCGACGGAACCGGGTTCGACCTCCTGAAAAGGTTTTCACATATCCCTTTCAAGGTCATCTTCGTCACCGGCCATCAGGAATATGCATTAAATGCTATTAAGGTGAGCGCTCTTGATTATATTCTGAAACCTGTCGATAACGATGAATTGCTCAAAGCAATAAGAAAGGCCCATGAAATAATTAACCATGAAGAGGAGCAACTTAAGTTCCAGGCTCTCAGAGAAAACCTTCAAAGCAGGAAAGTACTTAAAAGAATCATTCTGCATACATCCGATCAACTTCAGCTCGTATCAGTCAGTGATATTATCCGTGCTGAAGCTGACAGTAACTATACCTTCTTTTGTCTTTCCGATGGCAAAAGGGTGCTTGTATCACGGACAATAAAGGAATTTGAGAACCTTCTTTCCGGGTCAGGTATGATACGGGTTCATCAATCTCATCTTGTGAACATAAATTATATCGACAGGTTCGTTAAAAAAGACGGAGGCTATCTGTTGCTTAAGGATGGCTCAAAGATCCCCGTCTCTCCCATCTTAAAAAAGAAGGTCCTTCAAGCTCTTACAGATCATCTCTACGAGTAAAATGCACAGGGCACAGGGCTAAGGGCTCAGGGCATTTAGCTTCTGTGCCCTGCTTTGCCAACCGTAGCCCTGGCGTAGGCTAGTGCTCAATGCTCCCCGCTCACCGCCCCCTGCCCCCTGCCCTCTGCCATACGCCCCCGCTTCCGCTATCGCGGAATTTCGTCACTCCGTTCCTCAACCCCTGCCAAAACCTTCCCGATACTAACCCAAACCCCCTGTTTGCTAATTCACTCTTGCTTTCCGGCACTTTCATGATGTAAATTAATGTGAAACCATAAATAGAAATGCCATGAGATTTAAAGCAGCTTTTATAGCAGCATTTGCCTTGCTGATGCTCCTTTCACCGGAGCTAAGATCACAGGTTAAAGTAGATGTTAAGGAAAAGGTTAACCAGGAAGCCGACAGACGTGCCAATAATGCAACCGACAGGGTTATTGATGCCGGTTTTGACAAGATAGAAGAAGGTGTCAGAGGGATTTTCAAGAAAAAAGACAAGAAACAAAATGATGACAAGGATATAACCGAAACTCCTTCAGGCGAAGAAGAAAGTCCTGACAATACAGGATCGGACAGCTCAGAAGGATCTTCCGCTGCTAAATCGTCTCAGCAAAAAGCTTCTGCGCTTTCCTGGGCAAAATACGATTTCGTTCCCGGAGACCAGGTTATTTTTGAAGATAATCTCCTCAGCGAAGAGAATGGGGAATTCCCATCAAGGTGGGACCTTAACCGCGGGAATGTAGAGATTGCCGAACTTGATGGTGAAAAAGTAATAATGTTCAGGGATGGAGCTCCTCAGATAGTACCTTATTTCAAGGATCCTCAGGAAGATCACCTTCCGGATGTTTTCACTATTGAACTTGATCTTCTTTATAAGGGGGAATATCCCTTCGACATCTACCTGTATGATATAAAGAACCAGGAAAATAACAGCCCGACAGGCTATACGAACATAATTGTTTCCGGGAATGAGATGAGGATGGGTACTGCAACAAGCGAATATCCTGACGATTCAAAGAACCCTGATATCTGGAGACATATTTCTATTGCCTATACGGATGGAAAGCTAAAAGCTTACCTTGATGATACACGTCTCGTCAATATCCCGCGGCTCGATTTCAACCCAGGCGGGATCACTTTTCATGCCTACCATGCCTCTGACGAGAACCATTGTTATGTGAAGAACGTAAGGATTGCCAAAGGAGGTGTCAAATACTATGACCGGGTTATGAAGGATGGCAGAATAATAGTAAACGGGATCCGCTTTGATGTGAATAAATCGACCCTTAAACCGGAATCGATGGGCGCTATCAATGAGATCTATACCCTGATGAAGGATAATCCCGGTTTGAAATTCAGCGTTGAAGGACACACTGACAGCCAGGGGGATGATGCTTTCAATATGAAGCTTTCAGAGGATCGCGCAATGACCGTCAGGAACAAACTTATTGAACTTGGGATCACAGCTGACCGTCTTACATCAAAAGGATGGGGAGAGTCAAAACCTATATCGAACAATGCTTCCCCGGAAGATATGGCTAATAACCGCCGGGTTGAGTTTGTAAAGATCTGAAATAATAAAAGCTATGAAACCCATATTATTGATCAAATTATAAGCACAAATGAATGTACTTCAATCTTAATCATGTGTGGTCCCGTCAGGTAATTAAAAATAAATATAAACTGATGAAAAAAGTAAATACTTACAGAGCTTTAATATTCACTATAATCATGCTTGCATTTTTATCCTGTTTAAAAATTGAAAAGGTTATAAGCGGGATAAAATATAAACAAGATTATGGTTCCGGCCTTACTTATACCCTGGCTGAAAACAGATATCTTTCTTATTATGAGCAGGATCCTCCGCAAAAAACTCCGGGAAACAAATCTGCAGGATCAGGTGGATCAGCTTCTGCTGAAGGTACGGGATCATCAGTAGAACAGGGAGGAGCACAGGGAACAGGAAATAAAAACACCCTTGAGCTACAGGTGGAACCGGACCGCAAATTAATATACAGTGGTGAACAAACATCCATTCAGATTGATCTTCATGAAGCAGATCCGGAAGGCAATGAAGACCTTTCCTGTGCCGGCAAAGAGGTTTTTGTAAGGGTGACGGGGCTTGTAGATGGTACTATCAGCCATAGATCAGGAAATATAACACTAAATGAGGTTGGTGTTGCTTTCATTAACTACAGGGCCGGCCAGAGAGATAAGCAGATAAGGATCATCGCAACATATAATCAAGGACCAGGGATCAGTGAAGGACCTGGTACTGATCCGACTAACAATAATGTAACATCAGGGACCAACACTTCTGATACATCACCCGGTTCGCCGACAAGTGATAATCCCGGGGACAATACTCCGACAGGAGACGGGACATCAGGGACAAACACTACAGAGACATCTCCGAAGACTCCGGCAGGTGATAACCCGGGATCCAATCCGTCTGATCCGGGTAGTACAACAGATAATAGTACTCCCGGCACACAGCCCGACTCACCGGCAGAAGATAATCCGGGAACCACCCAGCCAGATCCGGAGAGAACAACAGATAATAGTACTCCCGGTACACCTTCCAACTCACCGGCAGGCAATAATCCGGGAACCACCCAGCCAGATCCGGAGAGAACAACAGATAATAGTACCTCAGATACATCACACGGGTCACCGGCAAGTGATAACCCGGGGACCAATCCGTCTGATCCTGGTGTACCAACAGATAATAGTACTCCGGATACATCTCCAGACTCACCGGCAGGCGATAATCAGGGCACAAACCAGCCACATCCTGATGGAACACCAGGTAACAGTTCAACTGAGATTCCTCCCGGTTCAGTGACTGCCCAGGGACCAGGAACCAATCCTATAAACCAGAGCGGATTATCAGGTAACAGTCAGACAAGTGGAACCCCTGGATATAAAGCGGAGTTAAGAAGTGAGGCAATTATTAATGTCAGACCTCTGGAATATGATGCTACCCTGACAATAAAGGGTAGTTTTAGAAAAACTGAAAAGACATCATACAGGAACAGGACAAGTGATGGAGTTGAAGACGGAACATTCGATCTTCATGAGGATCGTGATGCCTCATTCTATGTTCCACTCAAAATGGAGAATGCAGGGGATATGCCAATTCTGAACCAAAGATGGGAATATTACCGCCCATTGGATATCAGCCTTTCCAACTTTAATGCATCTTTCAGAAGCAGACAATATGACCACGGCGAACATGGGGGATATGGTTTCAGAACCACCATAGTAAAAACTATGAAGCCGGTAAATCAAAAAGTAGCCGGGAAGGAGTTTTTGCTGCAGTCTAACATTATTCTGATTATAGACAAAAAAACCAACAAGGTTGTTAAGATTGCTACCGGGGGATTTCCTGTAGGTTTCAGGTGGTCTGGCTCTGAAGCTATGCAAACCGAAGGGTGGACTCCTGATTCCAGAACAGCCGATAATAAAACTGATCCCATTGATGAAGAAGATCAGTTTGATGCATCTCCGGTTGAAGATCCGGTCCCTGATCCTACTGTTAAAGGTATCTCTGAATCATTGAAAAAGTATTTTAAGGATCTTGGAACTCCTCTTCCTGCAGATGTTGAGATTCCTGAAGACAATGCGGCGGAAGCAGAGACAGAACCTGATCTTCTCGTGAAATTCGGTAATGGAGTAACGTTTTTCGGAGGAAGTGGGAAAAAGATTACTGACAACTCGGAAGGAACAAATATTAATCGTAAGGAGATGATCTTCAACTGGAGTGTGACAAGAAAAAAGAAACCATTATAGACGCAAAAAATTGTAAATCATGAAAAAAATTACTACCTTAATAGTTAGCCTACTCATCATCCTGCCTAAGCTTGCTGGTCAGGAAGTAAGTCTGAAACCTTATGGCCTTAAATCAGGCGTTATAGAATATTCCTATTCAGGTGACAGAATTGGAAAAGGGACCCTCTACTTCGAAGATTACGGAATGAAGAGCGCAATGTATACCGATGCTGTTCAGGATGGTGAAAAACAGAAAGGATGGGTAGTCACCTTCGGCGATTACCAGTATATGTGGGATCCTGATCATCCAAAAGAAGGAATGAAGCTTAAGAATCCCATCATTACATGGATAGCGGAATCCTCAAAAGGGGATGTCGAATCGTATTCTGAATCGATGTATGCCAAAATGGGATTTAAGAGGGCTCCGGATGAGATATTTCTGGGTAAGCCATGTAAAGCAATGAAAGGTGACATGGGGAAGATACTGACCTGGAACGGTATACTCATGCTGATGGATATGAAAGTCATGGGAAGCGGTTCTCATCAGGAAGTAACAAAGATCCAGACAAATGTTCCGGTTGATTCCAGGTATTTCGTACTGCCGAAGAATATTGAATTCTCGGAATTGCCTATGATGTTTTAGATAAAAACCCAATGTAAGATGAAAAGATATCTGTTATTTTCGCTGGCCTTCCTCACAGGATTGTTCTTCATAAAGGATGGAACTCTCCTTAATGCACAACCTTCGACAATCACTATTCCCGATTATGCTTTCGGGATGATAAATTCAGAATACGGAACCGTGACGCACTTTGGCGTTGCCAACCCAGGACCGGATGGTGGCTATTCTGTTGAACAGGATCAGAGACCTTCCGATGTATGGTTTGCACATGGATACAGATGGTGGGGTTATGGTTCATCAACAATAGCCTGCGGCCCTTACCCCGAATTTAACTTCCCTGGTGACCATGGTGTTTATGATAGGTGGGTTTCAGCATGCGTAAATCCGCCAACAGGATTTATGGGCTCATGGGGAGGAGTAGCCATTGAGCCGGCTGCCAGAAAGATCTGGGCTCTAATAGGTGCAGAAAAAGACGGCGGGCCAACACAAAAATATTGTGTTTCAGTACCATGGCTCCCATCTGGTCAAATATGTTATTCCCCCCCCTCTATTTGGGGCAGAGGAGAGTCATACGGTTATCTGCGTAAAGTTGTTGTGATAACATCAACCGGAACCCTTAAAAAAGGTGATCCCGCAGAAATTAAAGTAAAGCTTGAATCCAGGGGCAATTATGAAGGTGAAGGAGAAAAACTTAGCCAGGGTATACTTATGATGAACAGGCAGGGAAATCCGTTTGAATATATGAGATGGTCTGATGTCTCGGATTTCTTTATGTCACCTATGCTGGCCAGATTTTCTATTGATCTGAACGAAAAAGACAGTACTGTAGTTTCGATGGCTGTAGGTGATACAATCATGATTGAAATTGCATTCAATAGTTACGTAAAACATCAGAATCCGGGAACTTATTCTGAGGGTATTGGCTGGGCAGGACTTGAACCGACAGATCTGACAGATAATGCAAATTATGCACGGACTGATTCCATAAAAAAGATTATTAAAAAATACGGGAACAGCCTGACCTATGACCTTCTCTGTCTTACTGCCGGCGCAGTGCTTGAACCGGTTACACCTGAGGGACCTGGTCTCGATGAAGATAGTGACGGTATAAGCGACACACGTGAAAAGGGTGCGGACGGCGGTAATGACAATTTTGATGGCAATTCCGATGGTATTCCGGATTACAAACAAGCAAATGTCGCATCATTCCTTACTTATGATAATCTGAATTATGTAACTCTGTCTGTACCTGGCGGAGCAGGCCTTTCACAGTTAAAGGTGACTGATAATCCATCATTATCAGATACACCTGCCGATGCTGAATTTCCATTTGGATTCTTCGATTTTTCAATCGACGGACTTGATCCCGGGGAATCGGTAATTATCACACTTAAGCTGCATGGCGCAACGTCAATAAATAAGTATTACAAGTATGGTCCGACTCCGGACAATTTCACTCCTCACTGGTACGATTTCACATGGGATGGTGAAACGGGAGCGCAGATAAGCGGCGAAGAGATAACACTACATTTTACCGATGGATTGAGGGGTGATGATGATATTACAGTAAACGGTTCAATAAAGGAACCCGGTGGCCCGGCAAAAGCAGGCACCACAAGTATTCAGGAGTTGGCTAAAAACGCTGGTATTATTGTTTTTCCAAATCCCGCAAATGATCATATCACTCTTAAGTTGAACAACGTATTGCCAGGCAATGATTATTTAATAACAATAATTTCCAATACAGGCGGGATTGTAAGGCATAAGCTTACAGATGTATGCAATTCGAATGAACAATTCAATATCTCAACAGCAAATCTTCCGCAGGGATTTTACATGATAACACTTTCATGCGGGAATTTTAACTATAAAGCAAAATTTATAAAACTTAAGTGATGCTGACAAATTAACATCTTAAGAATAAATAAGGAGGTGCTGAACATGAAAAAATCACTATCAATATTAACCATCATCTGCATTATTTTATTCAGGGGATGGAACCCGGGCAGCCTTTCGGCACAACTTATCACAAGCCCGGATTATTGTTACGCTTCTGTTGAGTCGGAACATGATAATGTTTTAATGGATGGGGCAGCCCTGAGGAATCCCTACCCTAAAGCTTCCTACGGAACTGCAGAAAGATCAACGGGTTTGTTTATGGCAAAAGGATTCAGATGGTGGGGGTATCCCGAATTCTGGATTAATCCGTGTTATAAGCTGGAGCTTTTCGACTACCCTGGATTACATGGGCTAATAGACTGGCAAGGTACAGCATGTGGAGGCACTAATCCCAGTGTAGGTTATTGTGCAGGCTGGGGAGGAGTGAATATTGATCCTGAAGGGAAAAAAATCCTGTGCCTTAATGGAGCAAGCAGTCATGGCGGACCGACAATTCAAAATTGCATCCCGAATTGGATGGGGCTCCTAATCTGTTATCCTGCTCCGTCTGTCTGGGGGAAAAGCATGTCCTATGGTTATTTAAGAAAAATTGTAGTCGTACAGTCGACAGGAGTCCTTCAGAAGGGTGATCCGGTTGAGATCAGAACAAAAATGAATAAAGAAGCAAACATTGAAGGAGATGGGTCACTTAAAAGCTTCGGAATGCTTTTCCTGAATAAACTGTCAGAAACAATTCTATATGCCTGGGGAGGGCGTGAGTATCTGACGCACGGAGAGATACAGGAATTAAAATATAATCCTGCAGGCATTCTTGACGATATGCTTGCTGCCCTTATTGTTGAAGGGACAGAATCCGAAAAAACCAGTACAGTGACTGTTGCAGTGGGCGATACAATTGTTCTGGAACTGATGTTTGAACAGGCTATCCAGCTAAACAATCCGAGGAGCAATGTAGATTCTGAAGGATGGGCCGGTGCAGAACCTGGTAATTTATTTATAAATACTGCCTATACAAGGACAGATTCTGTTAAGAATCTTGTCAGGAGCCATGGCAATGCCCTTACTTATGATCTTGAATGCCTCACTCAGGGTGCGGTTCTGACTCCCCTGGGCCCCAGTGGTCCAAATGTGGATGAGGATAAAGACGGGATTAGCGATTCCCGTGAAAAAGGAGCAGATGGCAGTAATAGCACATTTGATGGTAACGATGACGGGATCCCGGATTATCAACAGGCTAATGTTGCTTCATTCCATACTTACGACGGTCTTAATTATGTCACTCTGAGTGTTCCCGCAGGGATTGTACTTTCGGAAATGAAGGTGACAAATAATCCGTCTCCCGCAAACACTCCTGATGATGCTGAATTCCCCTGGGGTTTCTTCGATTTTTCTCTTGACGGACTGGATCCTGGTGAAGCAGTTACAGTAACACTTACCCTTCATAACGGCGAACCTGCCGGGAAATACTACAAATATGGGATGACTCCCGACAATTTGGAGCCGCATTGGTATGACTTCACATATGAGGGCCAAACAGGGGCTCAGATCAATAATAACGTTATTACCTTACATTTCGTTGATGGACTTAGAGGAGATGAGGATATAACAGTGAACTGCTCAATAAAGGAACCGGGCGGTCCAGCGATTACCGGCTCCACTGGCTTTAAGGAATTTACTGAGGATCGCGGGATAATTGTCTATCCGAATCCGGCTGAGAATATTATAACGCTCCGGTTGAATAATATTGTTCCACCAGATGATTATATAATTAATATATATTCAATCACAGGCGCTTTGGCCCATCAGAAGGTAATATTTGTAGTTGATGATAACCAGGAAATTGTCATACCCCTTGATCATTTACCAGAGGGTATTTATATGATTAACTTATCAGGAAATGCTTTCAGCTACAATAAGAAATTTATAAAACTGAAATAGATAAGCACTCCCATTAAAGTCTTCTCCCGGAATTCAGTTTTAAGAAATTACTTTACCACGGAGGACACGGGGAGCACGGAAAAGACACGGATTTAATTCTCCGTGCCAACTCCGTGTAAATCCGTGATCTCCGTGGTAAAAAAAAATTTGGAATAACCAAATGTTATGATCTTATCTGGAAGCTTCTCCTTCAAGCTTTTCCAGACGGGCTTTCAGCAATTCAATCTCTTTCTGCTGGGCTTTGATGGCTTCCACCAGCAGAGGAGTAATCTTACTGTAATCCATTCCGATTGCGTCCACACCATTTTCCTCATAAACCACGATTTCAGGCAGTACTTTTCCAACCTCTTCTGCGATCATCCCCACATCGTGCTTACCACCATGTTCCTGATCCCAATCGAAAAATATCCCCCGGATAGCCATAATCTTTTCAATCGGTTGGGGAATGAGTTCGATATTCCTTTTCCATCGGATAGAGGAGCCACTGCCATAATTTTCTCCTGGTCCTGCAGCATAGAAGTCGAAGTTTGCGCCCTGTCCATATACGCCAGTGCTGTTGTCGCCCAGAGCTATGCCCCAGACCCCAATGCTACCAGTTCCCAGTGCTTCTCCTTTCATAGCTCTACCGGTGTTTCCGGTCGATTTGGCATAAGCGCCGTAAGTGGGTGCCTCTCCGTACAAACCATACCCTGATGCCGAGGATGAAGTTCCGTAAACGCCATAGCTGGCAGCAGCAGTCGAATATCCGTAAACACCATATTTCGGCGCTTCACCATATACTCCCGATCCTGTGGACAGACTTGCCGTGCCATATAAACCAATTTTCTGCGCTTCTCCATACACGCCGTATCCAGTGCTGGAAGTTGATTTTCCGTAGACACCGAAACTGTTTAACGCACTGCTGATCCCATAGACTCCGTACAACGGCGCTTTGCCATAAACGCCAGTCCCTGCTGTGGATAATGATTCGCCATACACACCAAAATTTGCTCCGGTGGTATGGGAGGCAGAACCGTACACCCCTTTGCCGGTAGCGATGGCAGAAACCCCGTACACCCCCTGGTTGTCGCCTTCCCCCCATACGCCGGTTCCATTGCTGTTTGTTGCAGTTCCCTGGATTCCCACACTGTTGGTACCGGTCGCTTCTCCCCATATACCCCTACCATTATACCCTGTAGAAGATCCGTAAATTCCATAGTTGGCCGACAGACCGTATATCCCCTGTTTGGCTCCTTCTCCGTATACTCCGGTGCCATTCGGATTGGCAGCTTTCCCGTAAACACCTACACTGTTATCCGCGGCTGCTTCTCCCATTACTGCCCGACCCTGAAACCCGGTTGATTTTCCGTATACCCCCTGCAAATCGCCTTCTCCCCACACTCCGGTACTCAGATTTTTGGTCCCTTTCCCAAATACTCCACGACCGCTCTTACCATCAGATTGACCGTACACCCCAAATCTATTTGAAATTCCATATACACCATATCCTGAGATTGACTTCGATTCTCCGTAGACACCATAGTTATCCCCCATTGTATTGCTCACATATCCCTTTACACCATATGCATGATTTGTGTTTGCTTCCCCGTAAACCCCGCAGGTTGTATCATTGTATAAATCACTTGCCCAGGATTTCCCGTACAGACCATAACCTCCAGGTTCCCTGGCTTCCCCGTATACACCCGTAAACTGGGCATAACCTTTGATGGCGCCTATATCGCTGCCGTCACTGGTCACGGTGAAAGCATATCCTCCAATTCCAGTCGTGGCATTGCCCGACCAGGGCAAGGTGATTCCACCACCTCCGGTCGCATCTGCTGCCGGTGCCCAGGTGGTGCCGTTCCATTTTAATGCCTGGCCGCTGGTGGCTCCTGACTGGGCTATCTTGGCTCCGGTAACAGCTCCTGCATTTATCTTTTCAGTTGTAACTGAATTTGTTGCAAGATCAGGTGCTGCTATAGTTGCATCAGCGATCTTTACAGAAGTGACACTGTTGGTACCAAGATCAGCATTAGCTATTGTGCCATCAGCTATTTTTGCTGAGGTGATACTGTTATCAATTACCGATTCACTTGTTTTTGCATCAAGAGCATAGGGAACACTTAAGAGCTGGCTTGTACCAAAAATTGAATAGCTCGATCCTCCGGAAGGATCGGTCTCTGTCTTCAAAAAATAAGAACCTGAGGCCCAGTTTATTGTGGCGAAATTTCCCGACACAATGTTTCCTCCGCCAATTTCAATTGTTGCCAGACCGTTGGCATTGGTTGTTATTGTATGGGTCTCAACATAAGCTGTAGTTCCTGTCGGAGAGCCCTGAAGGATACTGATCTTCATGCCGACAGCATGCCCTGATACTAGTCCGCCCGAAGTGTTGCGGATAACTGCCTGGTAACTCAGTCTCTGAGGTGCCTGGCTAAACAGAGTGAAGTTAATTGCTA
>CAYNRI010000067.1:0-14519 GCA_964399575.1 uncultured Rikenellaceae bacterium | reverse complement strand
TAGTGTTGGATTGTAAAATCTGCTGGTTGCACTGAAAACCCTCGTCTTGAATACCTGGTTTAACATCAGTCCCTGGTAGATTACAACAGGAATGCCTGAATTAAGACACTCCTCATCGGCCTGAAATTCATGAACCGCTCTCAGAGACCTGTCAAACATGTAAACAAAGGGATTGAACCACTGGAAGATCTTGAAAAGCTCTATAAAAAGGATATCAAAAAAATGTTTCCGGTCAAGATGCTTCTGCTCGTGCTTAATTATCTCTTCTTCATCGCCGGCACTCAGGACCTCATCAATGAATATATGCCCGAATGCAGTAAATCCAGATACTTTATTACCCGATAATCTTATTACCTTATTGCCGTTGATCTTCTTCCTGAATACAATAAAAAGAAGGTGTGACATTTCAGCTATCAGTTTTAATGCAAGCAGGATCATTCCTGATACATAAATTATAAATAAGACCTGAATTATACTTACAGATGAAAGGAAACTTCTCCAGGTTTCATTATTTTCCGCGACACCATTTATAACAACCCCAGTTAGATCTTTTCCAAAGAATTGTATATCAAGAGGCTGCTTAGTCTGGATTGTAATAAGCGGAAGTATAAGTGATGAAACAAGTGAAAGCAATATGTAAAAACGGTTGCGGTTATACAATGTGTCCTTGCCCAGAAAGAGATTGTAAACCAGGTAAAAAGCAGCGAGAGCTATTGCAACCTTTAACAAGTATAAAAGAAACTGATTCATTTTACATGTTTTTGTTTTTTTACCTCACTTTCCATGATCTTCATAATTTCTTCCATTTCTTTCACCGAGATGTGCTTTCCCTTTGCAAAAAAGCTAACCATCTTGCCAAAGGAGTTTGAGAAATAATCATTTACAAAAGTGCTGAGATGCGATTTCGAATAATCACTTTTCGAGATCAGGGGATAGTATTCATGAGTACGGCCATAGGCTTTATGGTCGACAAAACCCTTATCCTGGAGGATACGGACAATAGTACTTACGGTGTTGTATGCGGGCCTGGGATTGTTAAAATGTTCCAGAATATCCTTCACAAAACCCTTTTTCAGTTTCCAGAGCACCTGCATCACTTCTTCTTCGGCACGTGTTAATTCCCTCATTGCGTTTAATTTATTTGGTCTGACAACCGCTTCTCTTTTAAAGTGAAGCGGGTATTAATCCTTTTGGGACCGTTTATTATAACAAAGTTATAACGTATTTTTTAGTTATACAACTAAATTCTTAATTTTTTTTATATTTTTTCAAATTCTCTAAGATTAATAGATACAAGTATGACCCTCGTGGTTTTACAATACCCTATAGTTTGCGACGAATCTTACTGTAACCTCTACGAGGTATAAGATATATCACCGATGTCTTCTGCTACAATACCATATCGTCTACGACGAATTTACCTTTGCCCATGCAAGGTGAAAATTAACCCGGGGACTTAATTCCATCTGCATTACTTATTAGTCTGCAGCGAAGCATTTTATAAATACCGCGTAGCGGTTCAGGTATTGTAATCCGGATTCTCCCCCATGAATGCTTTCCCCGCAGGGGATTCAGAAAATCAGTTAACATTCAATACCCTATTGTATACGCCTAATCATTTAATTTGCCCGTAAATTCGCTCTTAAGCAAAAAAGTTATAATTTTATTCATTATTTTTCGTGAGAATGTCTGCAATCAAAACAAGATATAAACGCCTGGCTCTGATAAAGGAGAACCTCAGGATTTCCTTCAGGGCTGTAAGGTCGAACAAGGTAAGAACGATTCTTACAATATGCATAATCGCATTTGGAATTATGGCCCTTGTTGGCATTCTTACAGCTATTGACGCTATAAAGTCATCCCTTACCGATCAGTTCACCCTTATGGGTGCCAATTCATTTACAATAAGTTCAAGGGGGATGAATATACAGATCGGTGAAAACAGGTACAGGGCAAGAAATTATTCGAGGATCTCATACCGTGAAGCTTTGGAGTTCAAATCGATGTTCACTGAACCGGCATGGGTATCAGTGTCTTTCAATGCATCCAGCATGGCAACAATTAAATTCAGGTCGGAAGAGACAAATCCGAATGTAAGTCTTGTTGGTATTGACGAAAACTATCTGACTGTTTCGGGCTATGAAATAGAATCAGGAAGGGGCATCTCGACTGATGATATGGAGCTAACCCGGAAGGTTGTCCTGCTGGGATCGGAAGTCGCTGATGCTCTGTTTTCAACCGGAGTTGACCCCATTGGAAAAGAAGTTACTGTGGCAGGACTTAAGCTTGAAATCATCGGCGTTCTTAAAAGCAAAGGGACAAGCCAGACAAGCAGTGATAACATAGGTTTCATGCCCATCACAGCTGCAAGGCAATATTTCTCCCGTCCCAACATGAACTTCAGCATTACCGTAATGCCAATGAACCCGTTAAACCTTGATATACTGACAGGCGAAGCTGAAGCAGTATTCAGGGTTGTCAGGAATCTTAATCCCAGGGATGAATCCGACTTCAATGTCACAAAAAGTGACAATATAGTCGCTCTTCTTCTTAAAAACATTAAATTTATCACCCTGGCAGCGACAATGATAGGACTTGTTACACTTTTTGGTGCAGCTGTAGGCCTGATGAATATAATGCTTGTATCTGTCACGGAGCGGACAAGGGAGATTGGTGTAAGAAAAGCCATCGGGGCCAAACCGAGGACAATAAAGAATCAGTTCCTGTTCGAATCAATACTTATCGGGCAGATGGGCGGGGTTTTCGGAATAATACTCGGCATCCTTATCGGGAACATAGTATCATCGTTACTGAAATCAAGCTTTGTCGTTCCCTGGATGTGGGTCATTACAGGAATCATTATATGCTTCATTGTTGGTGTTGTTTCAGGTTATGCGCCGGCAATAAAGGCAGCAAATATAGATCCCATAGAAGCTTTAAGGTACGAATAAATATTTTGCTGTATGGAAAAATTAGTTATTCAGGAAGAGCTAAAGAACTGCCCGGGAATCTATTATTTCCCCGACAGCAATATGCTTGAGCTTATCGGACGTTCAATCCCGGAGAACCCGGAACAGATCTTCAAGCGGCTTGATGAATGGATAAGCATGCATTTTGAAAGCAATGAAGAACTGAGCGTAAATATCCGGCTGGAATATATTAACAGCGGATCCTCAAAATATCTTTATGAGATACTGAAAAGGCTTACATTATTCAGCCGTTCGGGGAAGCTTATTAAGATCAAATGGCTGTATGAGGAGGATGATGAAGCAATGCTTGAGCTCGGAGAACACTACAGGGATACAGCAGGGATACCTCTTGAAATTCAGATGATGGTGTAGGATATCCGGTCCGGGAGGATAACAAGGTAGCTGCTGTAACGCAGGCAGGATATTGACGGAAAGATTAACAACGGCCATAGATTCAGCCGGGGCAAAAATAAAAAAAGGGTGTTTTCAGGCACCCTTTTGAATTTCATAATAAAGAATTACTTCTTCATAAGCAATGGTATCAGGTCGACAACTCTGCATGAGTAACCCCATTCATTATCGTACCATGAAAAGACCTTAACCATTTTACCGTTCACCATAGTACTGAGTGAATCGAATATTGAAGAAGCAGTTGTATGGATTACATCAACTGACACAATAGGATCGACACAATATTCAAGGATACCTTTCATGGGTCCTTCAGCAGCTTTCTTCATAGCAGCATTGATCTCATCCTTTGTAACTTCCTTCTTCAGTACAGCAACAAGGTCAACAAGTGAACCTGTCGGAGTCGGGACCCTTACTGATACTCCATCAAGCTTGCCTTTAAGAGAAGGTATTACTTTCCCTACAGCTTTTGCTGCTCCGGTAGTTGTTGGTATCTGTGAGAGAGCGGCTGATCTTGCACGCCTGAGGTCCTTGTGAGGCAGATCAAGTATTCTCTGGTCGTTTGTATATGAGTGGATAGTTGTCATATAGCCTATCTCTATTCCGAAAGCATCATTCAGAACTTTCACAACCGGAGCCAGACAGTTTGTTGTACATGAAGCGTTTGACACGCAAGTATGTTCGGGTTTCAGATGATCTTCGTTAACCCCCAGAACAATCATGGCATCTATCTCATCTTTTGCCGGCACAGTAAGAAGAACCTTTTTTGCACCATTTTTCAGGTGATCACCATAGCCGCCTTTTGGACTTTCCCGGGATGTAAAAACACCTGTAGACTCAATTACTACATCAGGTTTTTCTTTCCAGGGTATATTTGCAGGGTTCTTTTCTGCTGTAACCTTTACCTTTTGTCCGTTAACTATGATATTCTCGTCATCGCAGGTGACACCGGGGAATTTTCCCTGGGTTGAATCATATTTAAGCAGGTGGGCGAGTGTTTTGGTATCGGTGATATCATTTATCCCAATGATCTCGATATCATTTCTCTCCTGGGCGATCTTGAAAACATTACGGCCTATTCTTCCGAAACCGTTAATTGCTACTTTAATTTTTGCCATACATTATATATTATTAGGGTTAATAAATCGCGTCACAAAAATAATAATTTCCTGAAAATAACAAATGCCGAAAATCTCATTTATTATCTGCTCCTTCTGAATAGGTTACGGATATTCGTTTCATCGGGATGAAGAGGATCTACTATTACTCCGAAACGGTAGCTCAGGAACAAGGAGAAGAATATCGCCTTATTGTGAGGAGCGGCCATTATCGGTATCTCCTTCGGAAATGCGTTTATCTGAGCGCCAAGCTCTATTGCATGAATTATCTTATCCTGTCTGCTGTACTCAAAATTCAATCCGGCTTTTGCATATAAGCCCGGTAAAACTTTTGTTTCGTTCAGACCTTTAAAGAATGATGCTTTGCTATAGATAAGAGTCGGATCATGGATTGAAACATCAAATTTCTCTTCTTTTATTTCGAAATAATATACTGTTCCTGAAATCTGATAAAGAACCCTGTAATATATCGGTTTATAAAAAGCAAGGACAGGCCCTGCTGAATAAAAATACCTTACAGCCACGCCGCCGAGATCAGCTTTCCTGAATATCTCATGTTGCCGGCCCAGTCCTCCCCTGAGAAAATAGACAGAATTGAGTTTGCCGAAAACAAACGAGCCGCTCCCCCCGCCGTAATTATTGTAAGTGTATTTGTATTCCTTTGAATGTTTGAGGTTGCCAAGATCGATCTCAAAGAATTTTTTGTTAAGGTAATTTATTCTTTTAACCTCACGGTAACTAAGGCCGAACCCATCTGAGTTCAGGAGGACCCCAAAAGACCTTTCATTTCGGAAGAATACCTTTTGCTGCTCGTCAATTTCGCCCTGAGCATTGAGAGAGACCGTCATTAACAAAACCGGCAGCGCTATCAGAAGCAGCTTTTTCATAACAGGGCTAACTTATAAATACAGAAAAATGAATATTCAGATGTCAGCCAGCCAGGTCTGACTGCTCAGTATCAGTACTGCTGTATGCAGGACAAACGTCTCTGTTGCATGAACTTGCAATCAGAACAGTTATAAAAGCTAACAGAAGTACAACAGTGATCTTTTTCATACTAAAGAGAAATTTTAAAATACAAAAATAAACTTTTCATTATAAAAACAATCTTTATGCCAAAACATTATTGTCCGTCATAAAAAATCTTCAACGCTATAACAAATAAATACAATAAAAGTTTAATTATTGTGTATGAAGGGATTTATTTTGATCAACTACCGTGAATATTTGATATTAAGCTATTTATAACAGGTTAAAAACCGGGCTGAAGAGCATCACAATGGATACTTTAGCTGTCGTATCGTTTCAGCGGGTACTGCTGAGCTGAAGATTGTATTACCGGCAACGAGAACATTGACTCCGGTACTTATAAGCTTTGAGGCATTATCTAAATCAACGCCGCCATCAACCTGTATCATTACATCAATTCCTCTTGCATCTATCATCTTCTTAAGTTCCGCTATCTTGTTATAGCACTCAGTTATGAATGACTGTCCTCCGAATCCGGGATTGACAGTCATAATAAGGATCATATCAACGTAAGGCAGGATATTATGCAAAAGAGAAACAGGGGTATGCGGATTGACAGCGACGCCTGCTTTCATTCCGAGCCTGCGTATCTCCGAGACAGTCCTGTGAAGATGTACACATGTTTCATACTGGACTGTAAGTATATCTGCACCTGCTTCATGCCATCGCCTCAGGTATCTGTCAGGATCAACTGTCATAAGATGAACATCAAGAGGCTTAGCTGATACCCTTTTCACAAATTCAACAACAGGAAACCCAAATGAAATATTAGGTACGAAAACACCATCCATTATATCGCAGTGTATCCAGTCAGCAACACTGTCGTTCAACATAAGGATATCTTTTTCAAGACAGCCGAAATCGGCTGAAAGTATTGAAGGAGAAACGAGATGATTCATCAGGAATCTTTTTGGAAAAACATTTCTGCAAATATATCAGGAAATTTCAGCCCAGGTATGTTTTAAGGATCCTGCATCTTGTTGTGAACTGGATCCTTTTTATTGCTTTCTCTTTTATCTGCCGTACACGTTCCCTAGTGAGGTTAAGCTCCTCACCTATCTCTTCAAGGGTAAAAGGATGCTTCATTCCCAGGCCGAAATATAGTTTCAGAACTTTGGCTTCCCTCGGTGACAGAGTATTAAGGGCACGTTCAATCTCGTAGGCAAGAGATTCATTAATCAGGTTTTTATCAGGGCTTGGAGTATCATCCGACTGGATGACATCGTACATATTATTATCCTCTTCCGAACTGATGGGAGCATCCATGCTCAGTGTCCTGCCATTTGTTCTTAACCCTTCCTTCACGTCCTCGGGGATCATTTCAAGCATATCACCAATTTCCTGGGAAGATGGTTCGCGTTCAAATTCCTGTTCGAGTTTAGAAAAAGCCCTGTTTATTCTGTTAATAGAGCCTATCTTATTTACAGGCAGCCTTACTATCCTGGCCTGTTCGGCCAGTGCCTGGAGAATAGCCTGCCGGATCCACCATACAGCGTAAGAAATGAATTTAAACCCGCGTGTCTCATCAAAACGCTGAGCAGCTTTCATCAGACCCAGATTACCTTCGTTTATCAGGTCAGGCAGGCTCATTCCCTGGTTCTGATACTGCTTGGCAACTGAAACTACAAATCTGAGATTTGCCTTGACGAGCTTCCCAAGCGCCTCAGAATCACCTGATTTTATCCGCCGGGCAAGAGCTACTTCATCCTCCGGAGATATCAGATCAACTCTGCCAATCTCCTGAAGATATTTATCCAGTGAGGGAGTGTCGCGGTTTGTTACTTGTTTAGTAATCTTCAACTGACGCATCTGCCGGCCGGTTTTCGGTTATATACAGAACTTGGCAAGATTACAATTTTAATAAAAAAACTAACTACTTTTACATTTCATTAGCTTTTTTTTGCAGGTAAGAATATTTATTACTATATTGCAGTAATATTTTACATGCTGAATATCAAATTATTAGTTTAATTTGATCAGATACCGTTGCATTTTAATAACTTTTAACAGGAGATTTTACATCATTTTTTTATATAATTGCACCGGTTTTTAATATGTTTGATATTTTTGTTGCATAATCCGACGGGTTTACCATCAAATTCTAACCCGGATTTCCATAAGATTAAAACCTCGTTAATTTTCATTTTTCACTAACAGATGTACGACATACTTGAATTAAGTAAAAAGCTCCTTCCTGAATTGAGGGAGATCGCAAAAGAACTAAAAATTAAAAGAGCTGAGACACTTAAAAAGCAGGATCTTGTTTACAAGATACTTGATCAGCAGGCCATTGAGGTCACTGAGAAAAAAACTGCCGCCAGGAAAGAGCAGGAAATGCGCCGGCCTGGAGATAATAAATTCAGCCGGGACCGGGACCGCGACCAGGGCTACAGACGGGGGAAAAGACCCAGAACCAGCAAACCTGTTTTCAGCCGTCCGCCCGAATCAGTGATCTCTGTCTCTCCCGATGATCTCAAAAAAAATGATGCATCTGCAGAGGAAAAAAAGGAAGCTGTAATAATCAACGAGAAATCTAATGATAAACCAGATCTTTTCAGATCACCTGAACCGGCCGCCCGCGATGAGAAGAAAGAATCTCTCTGGTCAAACGATTTCAGGGATGCACAAAAGAAAGAGAAACCTGTTGTTTTTGACAAACAGCCTGAGAGCCTGAAAGAGGAAGCCCTTCCCGAACCTTTACCCGAATCTGAACTGTTGCCCGAGATACCTGATCCTGTTGTTAACGGCGATCTGCCTGCAGACGATATTAAACTGACGCCTGAGCTATACCAGGAAAAGGCCCTTGTTGAACCTCCTTTAGTACCTCAGGAAGTGCCTGTAAAACAGGAAGTGCCTGTAAAAGAGGAGAAAAAAGAAAAACCCTATGAGTTTGAAGGTATAATTTATAATACCGGGGTACTCGAAATAATGCCTGACGGATATGGTTTCTTAAGATCAGCTGATTACAATTATCTCAATTCACCGGATGATATTTACGTATCCCAGTCACAGATAAAACTTTTCGGACTGAAAACAGGTGATACTATCAAAGGAACTATAAGACCTCCCAAGGAAGGAGAGAAATACTTTCCGCTTATAAAAGTTGAAGAGATAAACGGAAGGAGCCCTGATTTCATAAGGGACAGGGTCCCCTTTGATTTTCTTACTCCTCTCTTCCCGAATGAGAAATTCACTTTATGCCAGCCCGGAGAAGGCAGTCTGTCGGTAAGGGTCATTGATATGTTTACCCCGATAGGCAAAGGACAGAGGGGACTAATAGTAGCCCAGCCAAAAACAGGCAAGACAATTCTCCTACAGGAAATAGCTAATGCAATAGCCAAATATCACCCGGGTGTTTACCTGATGATACTGCTCATCGATGAAAGACCTGAAGAGGTAACAGATATGGCCCGCAACGTAAAAGCCGAAGTGATTGCCTCTACTTTCGATGAACCGGCTGAAAGGCACTGCCGTGTAGCAAACATAGTGCTTGAAAAGGCAAAGAGACTTGTTGAATGCGGCCATGATGTCGTGATCCTCCTCGATTCCATAACGAGGCTGGCCAGAGCCTTCAATACAACTGCTCCTGCTTCAGGCAAGGTACTGTCAGGAGGTGTCGATTCAAATGCACTTCATAAACCCAAAAGATTTTTCGGTGCTGCCCGTAACATTGAGAACGGAGGTTCACTTACAATACTTGCAACTGCACTTACAGACACAGGATCCAAGATGGATGATGTGATCTTCGAAGAGTTCAAAGGTACCGGTAATATGGAACTTCAGCTCGACAGGAAACTTTCAAACAGAAGGATATTCCCGTCAATAGATATTCCGGCCTCAAGCACACGCCGGGAAGATCTCCTGCTTAATAAAAGTATTATGCAGAAAATATGGGTTCTGCGTAACTACCTTGCTGATATGAACGCTCTTGAAGCTATGGAATTCCTTCGCGACAGACTGATGCAGGCAAGATCAAATGAAGAGTTCCTTGTTTCGATGAACGGAAGCTGAAGAAACCGGAAATAATATTGTTTTATTTCCAGCTTAATGTAAAACACTTAATCATTTAAATATAATTATATTATTATCACAATGGGAACAAAAAAATTTATAACATGCGATGGTAACCAGGCTGCATCGCACATTGCATATATGTTTAGCGAGGTCGCTTGCATATATCCTATCACACCATCATCAACAATGGCCGAATATGTTGATGAATGGTCGGCCAATGGACTTAAAAACATGTTCGGTGAACAGGTCAAGGTTGTTGAAATGCAATCTGAAGGTGGTGCTGCAGGTGCAGTTCATGGTTCTCTTCAGGCCGGTGCTCTCTGTTCAACATTCACGGCTTCACAGGGATTACTTCTTATGATCCCCAATATGTATAAAATAGCAGCAGAGCTCCTCCCGGGAGTATTTCATGTAAGCGCCAGGACAATAGCTGCACACGCTTTGTCTATCTTTGGCGACCACAGTGATATCTACGCTACACGCCAGACAGGTTTTGCAATGCTTGCAAGCGGAAGCGTACAGGAGATTATGGACCTTGCAGGAGTTGCCCATCTGTCAGCCATCAAATCAAGAATTCCTTTCCTTCATTTCTTTGACGGATTCAGAACTTCAGCCGAGGTCCAGAAAATAGAAGTGATGGAAATGGAAGACATGAAAAGACTTGTCGACTGGGAGGCGATTGAAAAATTCCGGAACAATGCCCTTAATCCGGAACACCCGGTTACAAGAGGCACAAACCAGAATCCTGATATTTTCTTCCAGGCAAAAGAAGCAATAAACAAATTTTATGAACCGATCCCCGATGTAGTAAATGCATACATGGCGGAGATAACAAAAATAACCGGGAGAGAATATAAGCCATTTACATATTATGGTGCTCCTGATGCCGAAAACATAATTGTTGCAATGGGTTCAATAACAGACACAACAAAAGAAGTTATTGATTACCTGACATCCTTAGGTGAAAAAGCCGGATTACTGACTGTGCATCTCTACCGTCCTTTCTCCGACAAATATTTCTTCAACGTTCTTCCGAAATCGGTTAAAAAGATAACCATTCTCGACAGGACTAAAGAACCCGGAGCTCCAGGCGAACCTCTTTATCTGGATGTAAAGAATTTGTTCTATACACGCAATGAAAAGCCGGTAATCCTCGGCGGAAGATATGGTCTCAGCTCTAAAGACACAACTCCTGCAATGGTCCTTTCAATTTTTGAGAATATGAAACTGAAGGAACCGATGGATTTCTTTACAGTGGGGATAACAGACGATGTGACATTCAAATCACTGCCTGCCAGACCAGAGATAAATGTTGCACTTCCCGGAACACACTCTGCAAAATTTTACGGCCTCGGATCAGATGGTACTGTGGGAGCCAACAAGAACTCCATAAAAATCATAGGTGATACAACTGATAAATACTGCCAGGCATATTTTGCTTACGACTCAAAGAAATCAGGAGGGATTACAATTTCAAACCTCCGTTTCGGGGATAACCCAATCAGATCACCCTATTATGTTAATACTCCCGACTTTGTTGCATGCCATGTTCCATCTTATATAGATAAATACGACAACATGCTTAAAGGTCTGAAAAAGAATGGCATATTCCTGTTAAATTCATTGTGGGATGCTGAGGAAACAAAGAAAAGAATTCCTGTTTCAATGAAGAAATATATGGCTGAGAACAAAATCAATTTCTATATAATCAATGCAACAGCAATTGCTGAAGAGATAGGGCTCGGCAACAGAACCAACACAATAATGCAGGCGGCATTCTTCAAGCTTGCTGATATAATACCGTATGAAAAAGCTGAAAAGGAAATGAAAAAAGCTATTTCCAAGACCTACGGAAGAAAAGGTGAGGAAGTAGTAAATATGAACTATGCTGCTGTTGACAGGGGCGGTCAGGTTGAAAAAGTAGAGATTCCTGCCGAATGGGCTGATCTGAAAATAGAAAAAGCAGGTGAAGATAATGGCAAGCCGGAATTCTACCGTAATGTTGTTGACCCCATAATAGCTCTTAAAGGAGATGATGTTCCCGTCAGTGCTTTTGTCGGAAGAGAAGACGGCACATTCCCGGCAGGGATCTCAGCATACGAGAAGAGAGGCGTTGCTGTCAACGTACCTGAATGGCAGCCCGATGAATGTATCCAGTGTAATCAGTGCTCATATGTTTGTCCTCATGCAGCTATCAGGCCTTTCCTCTTAACAGAGGAAGAAGCCAAGAATGCACCGGAAGGTACAAAGACAATACAGGGTATCCCGGGTGTTCTGAAGCAATACAGGTTCAAAATGCAGGTAAGTGTATATGACTGTACCGGTTGCGGTAACTGTGCTGATGTATGCCCGTCCAAAAGCAAGGCATTGATAATGAAACCTTTCGAGACTCAGCTTGCTGAAGCAGACAGGTGGACATACATGCATGAAAAGGTAGGATACAAGGATAGTGTTGTTGATAAATTCGTGAATGTAAAGAACAGCCAGTTTGCACAACCATTGTTTGAATTCTCCGGAGCATGCGCAGGTTGCGGTGAGACACCCTATATTAAAACTCTTACCCAGCTCTTTGGCGACAGAATGGTCATTTCAAATGCAACAGGCTGCTCGTCCATCTATGGTGCATCAGTGCCTTCTACGCCCTATACAACCAATAAAAAGGGACACGGGCCTGCATGGGCCAATTCACTTTTTGAAGACAACGCTGAATATGGATTCGGACTTATGCTCGGCTCCAACAAGATGCGCGAAAGAATTGCTCTCAGAATGAAAGAATCAGGCAATTCAGTCAACGAAGAGACTAAGGCCGCATTCAACGAATGGCTTGCCGGAATGAATAACACTGAGGCTTCTAAAGCCGCTTCCGAAAAAGTTATTGAAGCATGCAAAAAAGATAAAGCTGAAGTTGCAAAAGAGATACTGAGCCTGAAACAATACCTTGTAAAGAAATCTCACTGGGTATTCGGAGGCGACGGCTGGGCTTATGATATAGGTTACGGAGGCCTTGATCACGTACTTGCAACAGGAGAAGATATCAATATACTTGTCCTCGATACAGAAGTATATTCAAATACAGGCGGCCAGGCTTCGAAGTCAACACCTGCCGGTGCAGTAGCTAAATTCGCAGCATCAGGAAAGAAGATCCGTAAAAAAGATCTCGGACAGATGGCTATGAGCTACGGTTACGTCTATGTTGCACAGGTAGCTATGGGAGCCAGTAATTCACAGTATCTTAAAGCTATAAAGGAAGCTGAGGCTTATGACGGCCCTTCACTTATAATTGCTTATGCTCCCTGTATAAATCACGGACTAAGGGATGGTATGGGTAAAACACAGGCTCAGGAGAAATTTGCAGTGGAATCAGGATACTGGCATCTCTATCGTTACAATCCTCTCCTTGAAGCTGAAGGAAAAAATCCCTTCACCCTTGATTCAAAAGAACCGGACTGGACAAAATTCCAGAGCTTCATAAATTCAGAAGTGCGCTATACATCACTTATTAAGGCATTCCCTGGTGAAGCTGAGGTTCTCTTTAAAGCTGCAGAGGAAAATGCAAAATGGCGTTATAACTCATACAAAAGACTTGCAGCAATGGAGTTTGTAAAAACTGTGTAAATAATTTTTTATGCAAGACAGGGGCGTTGCATGCAACGCCCCTCTTTTTTTGTCATGCACTTGTACAGCAAGGCATTCAAGAAGCCTTTACTTTGTACCTTTGCTTATTATTTGTAATTTTGCATTCAGAAAAATGGGCAGAATTATCGGGATAGATTACGGAAAAAAGAGAGTGGGCATTGCGGTCACTGATCCGCTCAAAATGTTTGCTTCTCCGCTGAATACAATACACCCTGCTGAGTTTAACGATTTCATCAGAGCCTATATGAAATCAGAAACTATTGAAGCATTTGTTATCGGTTATCCGGTGACGATGAACAATAAACCCAGTGATTCTGTTAAATACATCGATCCCTTTTTAAGGAAACTGAAAAAGGATTACCCTGAGATTGCGGTCCATCTTGTTGATGAAAGATTCACCTCACAGATGGCGCTCAGGACAATGATAGACGGAGGATTAAAGAAGAAAGAGAGACAGGTTAAAGCTACTGTAGATAAGATAAGTGCATCGATAATATTGCAGACTTTCCTTGATAAAAAAAAGAATTAATGACATACCCGATACTCGTATACGGCCACCCGGTTCTCAGAAAAACAGCTGAGGATATTGATAGTGATTATCCCGGTCTCCAAAAGCTTATTGCAGATCTTTTTGAGACAATGTATAATTCTGAAGGAATGGGTCTTGCTGCTCCCCAGATAGGTAAATCAGTAAGGATATTTGTTATTGACGGAACACCCCTTGCAGAAGATGAACCTTCTCTTGCTGATTTTAAAAAAGTATTCATTAATGCCCATATGCGGGAGAAGAGCGGAGACCTTGAACTGATGTCGGAAGGATGCCTCAGCATCCCTAACCTGAGGGAAGAGGTTAACAGGGAAGGCCGGATAAGGATCGAATACTATGACGAGAACTGGGTCTTCCACGATGATGTTTTTGAGGGTTATCAGGCCAGAATAATCCAGCATGAATACGATCACCTCGACGGCGTACTTTTTACCGACAGGGTAAGTGCACTGAGAAAAAGACTTTTAAAAGGTAAACTGTCAGCTATCAGCAAGGGTAAATTTGAAGTCGACTACAGGACTGTGCTGCAGAAGGGAAGAAGTGTTTGAAGTACTTAAAGTACTTAAAGTACTTAAAGTACTTAGAGTACTTTAAGTACTTAGAGTGCCTAGAGTGCCTAGAGTGCCTAGAGTGCCTAAAGTACTTAGAGTTAGCTGTAGAGCGACGATTTCGTGATGGCCTGAAGTTATTTTCTACAATATTAATTCCTCCTTACAATAGGCATTTTCAGTACTATTTCCTAACTTTATAAAGTCTCAAATACTGTGTTCAGTGCTAATCAGGGAAATTCCTTTCCTC
>CAYNRI010000066.1:0-14544 GCA_964399575.1 uncultured Rikenellaceae bacterium | reverse complement strand
AACCTTGCCGCCTATCATGTCATATATATCCTGATAAGCCGAATTTTCATCTCCCGAGACATCCAGGGTGCTGATCGAAGTTGATATACTTTTAGAATCTACACTTGTAATTCCAATATTCACCATATCATTTTCTGTTTCAGCAGGGCTCATTAAACTTTGTGGCTCGTCAGAATTACCGAACATGAAATCAATTGAAGCCCTGCCCTTGATAAGATCCGATTTGGCTCTGTTGTTGTTGGTTATTACAGTTATCATTCCGGCATCCGGCCTGACCTTTATCTTATAAAATCCTTTATTATCAGTTGTAACACTCGACAGGATCCTGTCGATCATTATCATTGCACCCCTGATAGCAGAGCTGTCGGCTTCCCTGACATAGCCTGAAATAGTCAGGTTATTTTTCTGTGCTGTTAAAACGCCAAAAGATATTATAACAGACAAGAAGAACGATAGAAATATTTTTGTTTTCATCCGAATCTGTTTTTCTGACATGTCAATTTAGATAAACACAATGTTTATCGTACAATTTAAATGCCATGAAAATCAACTTATTCAACGAAAGTAAGCTATTTTTTTGAATCACTGACAGATCGCGCAGATTTTCGCAGATATATTATCTGCCACTTCAAGCTCTTCAACCTCTCCCCCTCATCTTACAGCCCCCTTCAACTTTTCAACCCTTCAACCTCTTCAACCCCTTGAATATTGGTAATCTAATTACTATTTTTATGATCAGTTTTTCAATAATAAAATATATCTGCTATGATAGTGACCTGTGTCTATGTACATGTGAAACCTGAAGCTGTTGAGGACTTTATTAAAGCTTCACTGTCGAATCATCTGGCGTCGGTTAAGGAACCGGGTAATCTGAGATTTGACTTTATCCGGCAGACAGATGATCCGTACCGTTTTATGTTTTACGAAGCTTTTAAATCTGAAGAAGCAGCTGCAGCTCATAAGAACACTCCCCACTATCTCAAATGGAGAGATTCCGTTAAAGATATGATGGCTGAGCCAAGGCTGGGAGTGAAGCATATTATTCTTCAACCTGATGACCCGGAGAAATGGTAAGATCTTTCAATTTTTCAAGCTTGCCGCTCATTCATTTCGGAGCGGGTAAAATCGCAATCCTCCCCGGACTCATAAGGAAATACGGGGATTCCGTACTGATAATATCAGGGAAGAGTTCCTTTCTCAGAACAGAGAGGGCAGAAAAACTATTCGGGGAACTGAAGAAGTCAGGTATAAGGTCGCAGATAACATCTGTTAAAGGAGAACCTTCACCTGATATCGTAGACAGCGTGGTGCGGCGATTCAGTACCGGCAGGATAGATCTGGTTGTAAGTATAGGAGGCGGCAGTGCAATAGATGCCGGTAAAGCTGTTTCTGCAATGATGTACAAGAATGAATCTGTTCTTGATTATCTCGAAGGAGTAGGGACAAAGGATCACCCTGGTACCAAAATACCTTTCATCGCGGTTCCGACAACATCGGGAACCGGAAGTGAGGCTACTAAGAATGCCGTAATCTCGAGGGTTGGTAATGACGGTTTCAAGAAATCATTGCGCCACGATAATCTTGTTCCTGATATAGCTCTTGTTGACCCGGAAACAACATTTAACTGTCCTGCAGATATAACAGCGGCAAGTGGTATGGATTGCTTTACACAACTTACAGAGGCTTACCTCTCAGAGAAATCATGTGAATATACCGATGCTCTTGCTCTCAAAGGCCTCAGGGCGATCAGTGAATCACTGCTGAGGGCTGTAAAGGACGGACAGGATAGAGAAGCAAGGACAGGCATGTCGTTCGCGGCTCTTACCTCAGGTATCTGCCTTGCAAATGCAGGACTTGGAGTCGTTCATGGTTTTGCATCCTCGATAGGAGGCTTGTATGAGATACCTCACGGGGTAGTTTGCGGCACACTCATGGCTGCCACGAACAGACTGATGGTAAAACGCTTACAGACAGCCAGGAACAATGAAGTGACCCTGAAGAAATATGCCCAGCTTGGCAGGATCTTTACAGGAGGAGGAAAAATGAAAGATGATTATTTCATTAATGCTTTCCTGGATCATCTCGACCGGCTGACAAATGAATTAAACCTGCCAGGTCTGAAAAAAGCAGGAATACCGGAAGAAGATTTTGAAAAGATCGCCTCACTTACAGAATGCAAGAATAATCCGGTTAAACTTGATACTGATGATCTTCTTGAAATTCTGAAAATCAGGCATATCTGAAACTGATATGAACAATACATGGTTCAGGTTTTATGAAGAATTGAATGATTTCCTCCCGCTGGCAAATTTCCCGTTGTATGGAATGCAACAGTAAGTTAGCTGATATCCAAAAAGAAAAAATTAGCAACCGGTTAATGCCAAACACAAGGGAATTCTACTCAGAATTCTGGAAATGCCCGGGTTGTGACCGGATATGCTGGGAAGGATCACATTACCTTAAAATGATAAAGCAGCGAAAGGAGTTCTCTCATCAGGAGAACTGTCATAATATTAATTATCATTCAAGGCTGCCTGTAACCTTTTCAACCTCATTAAGTATGGCGCATGATTTTACCAGTTCTTTCATTGCAGTATGATCGGGATAGAGCGGGCGATCAATATCAAGGAATTCTACATGTTTCCTGATGACATCCTTTGCTTTCTGAACGCCTTTCCCGAAGCTGTATTCGTTCTTTCTGAAATCAAGGGCCTGGGCGGCAGCCATGAATTCGATACCAAGGATCCCGTAAGCGCAATCAAGTATCTGATTGTTCTTAATTGCAGTATTCATTCCCATTGACACAAAGTCTTCCTGATCAGCAGCCGCAGGTATTGACTGGATGGATGCAGGCATAGAGAGGATCCTCTGTTCAACTATCAATGTGTCAGCCGTATACTGGCTAAGCATCATCCCTGAGAACATGCCTGCCCCTTTTGTGAGAAAATCCGGCAGTCCGACACTGAGAGCCGGGTTATTAAGGCGGTTCATCCTTCTTTCTGACAGCACGCTTACCATTGTAACGCAGGCTCCGGCCATATCCATGGGTACAGCAACAGGTGATCCCTGGAAATTGGCTCCTGACATCTGAAGGTTTCTGTCAGGGAAAAAAATCGGATTATCGCCAACACCGTTAAGCTCTGTTTCAACCTGGCTTTTTGCATAGGCGAGCATGTCATGAGCTGCTCCGATTACCTGAGGAGTTGATCTCATGGAGTATGCATCCTGGACTTTCGATTTAACCCTTCCTTCTTTCAGGTCGCCCCCGGCAATGCATTTATTTATTGCATTAGCACTTCTTATTGCGCCTTTGAATCCGCGTGCTTCATGTAGAAGTGGTGCATATGGTTTCATATTAGCTTTAAGCGCCTCGAGTGACATTGCTGCTGCAATTTCGGCCTGCTTCAGCCAGTTATTGGCGTCATATAACCAGATAGCACTCATAGCGGTGAGCATATTGGATCCGTTGATCGCTGCCAGACCGTCCCGTGCCTGGAAGCCCGGGATTGGAATACCTGCCCTGTCCATAGCTTCCTTACCTTCAAGGAGCTCTCCTTTGTAAAAAGCCTTACCTTCTCCAAGCAGTAACAGAGCTATCTGCGACATTGGGGCAAGGTCTCCGCATGCACCTACCGAACCTTTCTGACAGGCAAACGGTGTTAAACCTTTATTAAGCATCTCAATATAGGTTTCGGTAATTTCAAGGCGGTTACCTGAATTGCCATGAGCATGAACATTTATCCTGCCAAGCATGGCTGCTCTTACAATCTCAACAGATGCAGGTTCGCCTATACCGGCAGCATGATTGTAAACCAGATACCTCTGGAAATCCTTGATCTGGTTATCATCAAGCACTATCTCAGAGAATTCTCCTATTCCCGTGTTTACACCATACATTATTTCATGCGCCGCAATTTTCTTTTCAAGCATTGCACGGCATTCATTAATCCTTTTCCTTGCATCAGGATGTAATTCTATTCTCTGTCCGTGACGTGCCACGTTGACCACATCACTTATTTTAAGGTCTGATCCGGTGATAATTAGTGGTTCCATTTTATTTATAATGATTTGTCAATGATATTGTAAATAATAAAATCCTTAATAAGATGTCCTCATTAAAAGAGTTCCTTATTTGGAGAAATACTCTCAGTCTGATTTTAATACTTGTTGGATGACATAATGATAATCAATCATTATGAGCGAAATAATCCCTGATCTGAAGTTAATGGGAGATCTTAATGAACCAGGCTTCTTATGCCTGCCTTATTGACATAGACCGGTACGATTGACCTTGATCTTATATTCCAGTAACCAGCTGAAATTCATTTAATGAATATTGAATCAAATTTAAGAAAAATCACAGACTGCACAAAATAAAATCACTCTGACAGACTGAACAATAAAATTCATAATTTTACAGATGATCGCCGGCCAACAGTATGATAACGTTGATTGTAATAATATCGGTAATGATCAATCTGTAAATACAGAAATAAAGGTCAGGAATAATTAATTTTATAAATACTAATAATTTAAAACGCGCAGGATAATGATAAAGGAGATCACTGTTAAAAATCTGGATACCACAAAATTCATTGAGGAGAAAACCAAAATGATAAAAGATACAGTTGGTAATGGGGTAGCTATCAACGCTCTTTCGGGTGGGGTTGATTCCTCAGTTGTGACAATGCTGGGGCATAAAGCTTTAGGTAACAGGCTCAGGACAGTCTTCATTCAGAATGGTTTGATGAGGGAAGGAGAACCTGAAAAGGTGGCAGGATTTTTCAGTGCTCTCGGGATAAATATTGAGATAATTGATGCACAAAAAGAGTTTCTTGACGCTCTTAAAGGACTCAAAGATCCGGAAATGAAGCGTGAAGCTATAACCCAGACATTTTATAAAAGGGTATTCGGGAAACTTGTAAGGGAGAGTGGGGCAAGGTTCCTGCTTCAGGGAACTATACTTACTGATGTTGATGAAACTGTTGCAGGAATAAAAAGGCAGCACAATGTATTTGCACAACTGGGCATAGATCCGCAGGAAGCCTTCGGCTATCAGATAATTGAGCCCCTTATCGAACTGAGGAAAGATGGAGTAAGGATGACGGGGAAAGCTCTCGGATTGCCTGAGGAACTTTTTAACCGCATTCCTTTTCCGGGCCCTGCTCTCGCGGCAAGAATTATAGGAGAAGTCACTGCCGAAAAACTTGAGACAGTGCGAAAGGCAACAGCAGTTGTCGAAAGATTGTTAAAGGGACAGGGTGCTTTCCAGTTTTTGGCAATACTCCACGAAGATCGCGTTACAGGTATGAGAGATGGCAAAAGGGATTTCGGACAGCAGATTGAGATCCGATGCTGGGACAGTCTTGATGCCAGGACTGCAACTCCAACCAGGCTTCCTTTCACCCTTCTTGAAGAACTTGCATCGGGAATAATAAAAGAGGTCCCCGGGATCGTAAGCGTTACATATAACATAGCATCGAAACCACCCTCAACAATAGAAGCAGTGTGACTGGCAATTGACAATTAGCAATTGACAATTAACAATTAACAATTGGCTTCCGGGAATGCTTAACTGCAGTGGAGAATTTAAAAAATGCAAACAACAATGGCTGGATGAGACTTTAGGCGGGGATTAAGGTTTGATGAAAAAAATAAGGGTGCAATTTTCAGGCACCCTCATCATTTTAACTTAATTGAATTCTCTATAAGGCATCCGGATCATTTCCGTAATATACCTCCAAGCAATGAACCAAGGATCCCCTTGCTTCTTGTACCTGATGCAGAACCGCCTTTCAGAAGGAATCCTGCAACATCGTCAATGATGCTGCCATCACCATCGGCATCAAGCAATGAACCAACACCACCGATACCTGAGGAACTCGTATCTCTCTTTTTCGTCAGCGCACCAAGGATCAGCGGAGCAAGTGCGGGAATCATCCTTTGAATTACAGATGAGTCAACATTAAGCTTCTTGCTCAGAGCCTGGGCTGCCATTACACCACCTCCCTGTCCGAGTAATCCACCAAGATTGACATCAGCGGAATTGTCATTTACCTTTGTTGAGATAAGGTCTTTGATATTATTCAATACCGATGAATCACCATATTTGTTTAGTATGTGGTCGACTCTTTCATCTCCCCCGCGGTCATCTTTCTGTCGTTTCAGCCCGCTAAGGATCAAAGGAGCAAGCTGAGGCAATATTTTAGCAACAGTACCCTGGTTGATGTTCAGGTTTGTAGACATTTGTTTGGTCACCTCAGGACCATAATTCTTCATAAATTCATCAATGAAATTTGCCATGATTAGTTTTTTATTTAACAATAATTGATATCTTTTTTTCAGCTTAGGTATCAATCGAAAGTTAATTAAGATTATTGAATAGGCAAATTAATATTAAAAAAAACAATCATTCTTCTAACTTTTCAATGCTGATTAATCATACTCTTTTAAAATAATTTCATTTACATTTAGCCTCAACATTGTTCAGGAATGAATTGGATAAAGGATCTGCTCTTCACCGACTCAGTTGCACACACAATACTTATCTATTGTATTGTGATTTCTTTAGGTGTCATACTTGGTAAAATAAAAATATACGGTGTATCTCTCGGGATTGCTTTTGTGCTTTTCGCAGGAATAGCTTTCGGTCATTTTGGATTTTCTGCCAATCCTCCTGTTGTTGATTTCATCAGAGAATTCGGGTTGATACTCTTTGTGTTCTCAATCGGCCTGCAGGTAGGGCCGGGTTTTTTCTCGTCCTTTAAAAAGGGGGGGCTCATTCTTAACCTGCTTGCTCTTTCAATTGTATTGCTGGGCGGATCCCTTACATTGATCCTGCATTTTATTTCAGGAACTTCGCTGCCGATGCTTACAGGAATAATGTCGGGTGCCGTGACAAATACCCCGGGACTTGGAGCTGCTCAGCAGGCACTGACTCAGATCTCAGGTAACGGCGAGATCCCCGAGATCAGCCTCGGGTATGCAGTTGCTTACCCCTTCGGGGTTCTCGGGATAATAATAACTATGCTTTTAATGCGGACAATCTTCAGAATAAATATTGGGAATGAATTATCAATGTATAATAAATACCAGCATCCTGAAGATCGCATCCCCGAAAAGGTAAGCATTTTAGTTACCAATAAGCTCTTGTCGGGACGAACGATAAGGGACATTACTTCTTCGATAGAATATAGCTTTGTAATATCCCGGGTTTTCCATAAAGGTGAGCTCCGGGTTGCCGGTCCTGATACATTAATTAACGATGGTGACATAATCCTTATGGTAGCCCAGAAGAAGGTGGTCTCGGAGATTGTTCCGAGGATAGGAGTGATAAGCAGGATGGATCTGGAGGCAGTGTCAGGTAAGCTGATATCCCGGAGGATCTTTGTAAGTAACCGGGATGTATTTGGCAAGAAGCTGGGATCTCTTAAATTGCGGACCAGATACAATATTAACATTACAAGGATATATCGTTCAGGTATTGAGTTTGTCCCTTCACCTGAGATCAGGCTGCAGATGGGCGACAAGCTTACAATTGTTGGCGATGAGAAATCACTTGACAAAGTCACGGAAGAGCTTGGCGATTCAATAAAAAGGCTCGATGAACCCAATATAATACCGATCTTCATCGGTATTCTTGCTGGTGTACTTCTTGGCAGCATTCCTCTTAAAATACCGGGAATAATCCATCCTGTGAGGCTCGGCCTGGCCGGCGGACCACTCATAGTGGCAATTCTTCTGAGCAAATACGGATATAAATTTCAGCTCGTATCATACACAACTCCAAGTGCCAATCTGATGTTGCGGGAGATAGGTATTGTGCTGTTCCTGGCCAGTGTCGGGATAACAGCCGGAGCGAAATTTGTTCCTGCGATTCTGTCAGGCGACGGATTTATGTGGATGGCTTACGGAGCAATAATAACTCTTATCCCTTTATTGATAGTAAGCCTCATTGCAAGGATCTTCCTTAAGCGTAATTATTTGGAATTATGTGGATTGCTTGCCGGCAGCATGACTGACCCTCCCGCACTTGCCTTTGCAAACAGCATAGCTGCTACCGAAGCTCCTGCTTTGGCTTATGCTACTGTCTATCCTCTTGTGATGTTCCTTCGTATTTTCGTTGCACAGCTGCTGATATTATTATTTGCCTGAGAACTGCAAGTAATGAGAATAAGCGGTGAGAGATGAGCGGTGAGAGGTGAGCAGTGAGTAATTAGTACTGTGAAGAAATAAATTTGTTTAGTATCTGATGCTATTCTAACTTTGATAGTATAAATCAGATATATGAAACGGATTATAGTCAGTCTGTTAGGATTATTGATTGTTTTAAATTCATCCGGGCAGTGGTATAAAAACAAATATGGTGTTGATCGCATCGATATGCTCAATCCGGAAGAGTTAACTGAGGCTCAGAACAGTTGCAGGGATGTAGCTCTGGCAGGAGGAGCAATGCTTCTTCTGGGAGCGGGGTCGTTAATATCCGGGTTTCTGTACCTCCATGATGGGTTAGGGGAGGACCCTGGTGTTATTGAAGAACTTATCGGCGCTGAAGCTATGGGGAAAGGATTGATCGGACTCGGGGGTGCATTGACAATCGCCGGGACTATAACTGGTGCCACAGGTTTGATAAGGTTATCTGTTTTAAGATCATTGGAAAACAACTATTCTGCCTTACTGTCAGCAAATATCTCTCCATGTTTTTTCTATAATCATTATTCGGGTTCTTTAGTGCCAGCTGTCGGACTGAGGATCCGTTTTTGAGATACAGGGTAATAATTACCCTCAGTTATTATCAGAACCTGAAGGTATAGGTATATTTTGCAAGTATTGTCCTGCCTGATGACAATGGCAAATTTGGTGTTTCCCTTGTCAGTCTGGTGTTCAGGCCTTCGTCGTATACGAGGTAAAAGTCATTGCCTTCACGCGGATTAATCCTGAAACGGATATTTGCCAGCGCTTTATTTACTGCTGTATTATATTGAATATAAGCCGATAAGGAAGTCTTTGTCGTAAGTGTCATTGTTCCCTTTAAGCCCACGATGTGATTGGTGAATTTCATCGATCTTGAAGGGAAGCTGACATAATCAAGGTAATATGTCAGTCCGGCATTCAGGCTGGCTCCGATGTTAAGTGCAGGATAAAATGAAAATGAAAAGTTCCTGCCGTCATAGTATTGTCCGGCTGATATCATGAAATATGAAGAAAATGCATGGCTGGAGGAGGTTCCGAAAAGAGCGCTCATATTGGCAAATCTGTATCTTCCGGGAGGTATATACGCCTGTCCTGCAGCTATATAAAGATTGTCAGTAATATCATCCTGTGTCATGTATATTGCTGCTGATCCGTAGTAACCTTTTTTTGCTTCGACATACCATGAGAGACTTCCTTTAAGCGTTTCCTGATCCATTGTAACTGTGTTCCATATGTTAGCCACAGTAAGGTAAACTTTGTGGTAGAGGATAGGTTTCTTCTCCTCCGGGAACCACCCATATTGCACGAGACTCCTTACTCCATGATAATTCTCAAGCTCTTCAAATCCTATCCCCGGATTAAAATTTTCCCCCGACCAGGTGTAAACGAAATCATACCCAAAGCCTTTCTGGTTCCTGTGTTCCCAGTTCACAAGCAGTCTTGACGGTGCAAGATCAAGAAACCTGTTCGGTGAATCATTTTCAAATGTCTGGGCCCATTTCACTGTAAGGTAGTCGTCTCCGATCACCCTGAATTGTCCGTCAAGTCCATAAGCCATGTTATATGAGCCTCCCATGCCAATTCTGCTAGTAAGCATCGCCCCTGCATAGGAATTAGGATTAAAAACTGTTCTTTTTGTCCTTAGTACACCGAAATTCTCTCCCGGATTTCCATCTATTGATGCAGTCTGCATATCAAGGATGCCAAGGTCCCATTTGTTGATCCTTCCTGTCATTCTCATACCTCCGTAAATCCTTGCAGGTGAATCGTTGTATATTCCAATCCTTCTGCTGTAAAAGAGATTGTTATCACCGAGGAAAGAAAAACTGAAGATGTCGGATTTTTCCTGGAAGAAGCTCCTCTTTTCCGGGAAGTAGAGGGAATACTTGCTCAGGTTTATCTTCTGATCGTCAGCTTCCACCTGTGCAAAATCGGTGTTGACAGTAATGTCTGCCGTGAGATTGTTTGTGATGCTGTACTTGATGTCAACACCTGCGTCATATTTAGGTGTTGATTCCATTTCATAATCTGTTGCTGTTCCGTTTAATTCATTCGCGAGACCTATTCCTGCAGTGGCATATGGAGTTACATAAACAGGCTTTTTGGGATTCAGACCGCTGAACTCTATTGAAGCTGTGAGGGATGGTTTCCAGTAAGCAGAATTCACAATTGGCTCAACCGGGGGGAAAGTATATATTTCTGATATGCCTGAACAAAACTGGCAGATTGTTATACCCATTATTGTTTTGCCCTTAATGTTCTGGAACCTCAGGCTTGAAAATGGTATCCTGAATTCTGCATACCACTCCTTGTCTCCCATCTCTGTCTTTACATCCCAGAAAGTATTCCAGCTGAAATTAATATCCGCATTTGAATACGCCAGGTCATTCATTACTGTAGCATCAGATCTCAGTCCGTTTGGATTTGTCCAGAAAGCAACAGCATTCTGCTTATCGCTGAATGTATCAATAATGATACCCAGCCAGTCGCTGGAAGGGTCTGCAGAATCCCTCTTTTTTCCTACTGCTCTTATCAGATCATGGCTTTTATACCTCAGTATCCCTGACACATAAAAATATTCATTATCATAAGTTATCTTAATTGTTGCCTTCTCGGTCTGTTTGTTTCCGTAGACAGGTGAGTACATTGTCATCTCAAGAGCCGGTACATCATCCCATGCTTCCTCATCAGGAATTCCATCAAAGGTAATTGCACTGGTCAGTCTGCTTACCGGAACAGGTGTTTGAGCCCATACTCCTGAAGACAGAATCAGCATTAATCCCGTTACTAAAAACTTTGACATCAGTGGGAATGACTTCTTAATTCAAAGATATATTTTCTTTGATATTAAGGCCTTTATTTCTTTTCTTTTTCCTGATTTTTAAATCTTTCAGTTATCAGTTCGGGCCATTTAATGTCGAGGTCCTCAAGTGTTTTTAAAACAACTTCAGCTACTGAATAGAGCTTCTGCCAGTTTTTATCTGAGGGGACTATATGCCATGGGATTTCATTACAATCATTAATAATCTTTTCGTAGACTGAAAGATATTCATCAAATTTTTCGCGGGTGTCCCAATCTCCGTCTTTATGTTTCCAGTGTTTTTCTTTCAGCTCGATACGTTCCATCAGCCTCTCCTTCTGGGCTTCTTTTGATACGTTTAAAAAGAACTTAAGCACTTTTGTATTGTTATGCTCAACAGTCCTTTCGAAATCATTTATAAGTTCATAGCGCTTGTCTATTATCTCGGGAGAGATATATTTCTCAACTGATGGAACAAGGATATCTTCATAATGCGATCTTATGAAGACATGCGTAACTCCTTTGCGGGGAGTCAGTTTATGGATACGCCACAGGAAATCATGAGCATATTCCTCCTCTGACGGTTTCTTAAAGCTATCCACTTCCAGTCCGATAGGATTACAGTATTTCAGCAGCCCTTTTGTAAGTCCGTCCTTCCCGGAGGCATCCGTGCCCTGAAGTATTATCAGAAGTGAATATTTATTCTGGGCGTACATCTTATGCTGAAGTTCACCGATACGCTTCAGCATTTTTTTTGTCTTCTTTATTGTTTTATCCTTGTCCCATTCCTTATTGAATGTCGGATAATCTGAGATCTTTATTTTCATATCTTTTTTAATTTAAATTAATTCATTAAAACTGTCCCCTTTCAGCTAACGCAGAATCGTCGCAGTACTGCGAGTTCCCAGCTCTCTGCCCCCTGTTCCCAGCCCTTTTTTCCCGCAGATCACGCAGATTTTCGCAGATAAACTCATAACTCACTACTCAGCTCTCATCGCTCACCTCTTCCTCCATTATTTCAGTACTACATCCAGGGCATTGATAACCGGTTGTGTCGATATTTTCTGTCCGACAGCTCCCATCATCCATTGCTGTGGCGTCATGCGTCCCTGTCTGAATATACGGTCAAGTTCTTTTGCGAGATCTTTCCCTTTCAGAAATTCTTCCAGCTGGAAATGAATAACATGACCATATGAATAATTCGGAAGATACAGCGGAGAGTTGACCATGTGTGAATAGATAGCAAGCAGGGGTGAATCACTTACGCCTATAACAGGTGCAAAGTACTTATTCCATATCTCAACGGCATTCCGGATCACGGTTTCTTTATACATAGCTGGTGTAGCTTCAGGGTTTTCATAGAGCCAGTCCCAGGATTTCATTTCCACAAGGCCGACACCCATTATCTCCATCATTTGCCATGCAACATCGAGGATCTCCATTTTCTCCTTTTCAGGAGCTTCATCCTTCATATCGAGAAGTGCGAGATCGCGATTCTGGAATATGTAGGCCATTGCCTCAGTCACAGCTGTATTGGGCACGCCCGACATTAAGTAATTGTCTGCATCGTATAATGTTATTGTCTGCTCTACATTATGTCCGAATTCGTGAACGGCAATATTGTACCCCTTATAATCCATACCTTTTTCAGAGATGCGTGTACGCAGATGAGAATCAGATCCTTTTCTGAGAGCCCCCCAGGCATGACCTGATCCTCTGGCCGGATCAACAACTACCTTGTCTGCAAGGTATTCTGCTCTTGCACGATCCCATCCCATTTTTACAAGCAGATCAGGCATGCCTGCTTTAAACGCAGCCGGATCGGGATAGAGGGCCTGTGTTTTCGATGTAAGCAGTTCTTCAGGGATAGTGCTTCTTGTTTTGAACCCATCATACCATATATCAAAAGGTTTCAGTTCCCTTCCGAGTCTCTGGCTTATTATCTTCCCAACATCTTTCAGCTGTGGCGATCGCAGATATGAATCGAAAAGATCAGCTATCTCGTCCTGCGATATTTCCATTTCCCATGAGAATTTCCGCATCATAGCTGTATTCATTTCAGGGTAATAGGGATCAATATCTTTCATGGCCCTGAAGGTTTTCACGATCATTTCATATCTTGTATCAGGTTCAGGTGTGGCATTGACAGCATTCCCATTTTGCATTACTTTATTGGAGATGGGATACCACTCGTAATCAGGATCATTGATAACCACTTCCGGAATATCCTGTTTCATTATTCGTTCCATCACTTTAGCGATCATTTCCTGTTTTTCAATACCATTATCCTTATTGGCATAGTTAGCTTTTAGTTCATCTCTCAGGTTCCAGTGGGAGAGCAGAACCATATCGTCGGGGAACAGTTGTTTCCCTTCTTCATTCCTTAATTTCCCCATGCATATATTATACTCGGCAATATACATATCACAGTTGCCGAGAGCAGTGTTCAGAGCCTGATTTAGATTTGCAGGAACACGGGAGACATAAAGGTCTCCGAGACGTGCCATTGCCCATTCCTCCCGGCTCCAGTCAGGGCCAAGCCTTTCTTTTTCAGCCAGGGGATAGTATGGGAAATTGAGAGCTATAGCAAAGGCTATCTTATTTGAATAGAGATCATCTGAAAGATGTGAACTGACAGAATAATTACCGAACATCCTGTCTATTTCATCGATTTCGCCAACTGCCTCGTCAAGGTTCTTTTTAAGATCAATTGTAATGTCATTGAAATGTCCGTTAAGTGATTCTATGTAATTACTTATCTTAATGAATATTACTTTTCTTCTGGCAGGATCGGAGATATAACTGGCTTTTACAAATTCAGTAAAATCGGATTGACTGCCATCTTCTTCTCTCCACAGGGAAGCAGCATGCTGTACGCCTTTTTCAAGGAGTGTCTGATCAGCATCCGGCTGCGAGGTTTTTATTTCATCAATGGTAGTTTCAACCACTGCTTCATTTATGAATCCTGTGGAATCCGCGTTTCCCTTTTTGGTCTCAGTTGAGGTGCATGCGGCGAGAAACGCCATGAAAAGGATAATTATTTTCTTCATAGGTGTCTATTGAACAAATTGATTGGCATAGTATTTTGCAGTAAGCTTTTCGCCAGTTGCTTTTTCGATCATATCATTCCAGTAATATCTCATTCCCGGCATGAAGATCTTTTCTTTCATGTAGGCTCCGACCTCGTTTTCACCAACAAGCGATTTACTGTCAGTAATATTGTTTTCTATATATCCGTACAGTTGAGAAGCCAGGAGTTCACCAAGAAGGTAGTTATGGTAATAACAGGGGTAAAGTGCAACGTGTATTTTCGTTGCCCAGTCAGGCATATTTCTTCCTTCAGGTTTCTTTAAGCCCTGGTATTTTTCTGCCAGATCCCACCAAAGTTTATTCAGGTCCTGGTCAGGATCATCGTACATCGCCTTTTCAAAACGGTACATCACCTGAGTCCATCTGCTGAATACAAGCATTTCGAGCCGCAGTGATTTATGGCAGTTTTCCGCAATTTTTTCGGCTTCATCCTGGTCTATGATGCCCATATCCTTCATCCA
>CAYNRI010000065.1:0-14902 GCA_964399575.1 uncultured Rikenellaceae bacterium | reverse complement strand
AAAGTATTTCCTACAGGGAAGCAGCTGATCCGGCAATGATAAGGTATAAAGACAAGCATATACTGTTTGTATCTCATAGTGGCGGATACTGGATTTCTGACGACATGCTGTCATGGAAACATCTTCCGGTAAAATCTCTGCCCATCGAGGATTATGCTATGGATGCCATAGTTATAAATGATACAGTATTTTATATTGCTTCAGCAGGCACAATAAAACCTTTCTATTACACAACTGATCCATTAGTGGATGACTGGAAACCCTACCCTTACACATTACCATTTGATGTCTGGGATCCGCATTTCTTCATGGATGATGACGGGCAGAGATACCTGTATTGGGGATGCTCAAATGTTGATCCTATATACGGGGTCCGTCTGAATTCAAAAATGCAGCCAATCACAGAGCCTGAAGTACTTATAAGGCATAATCCTGACAATTACGGATGGGAGGTACCTGGCGAATTTAATGAGATGACAAGGCCTGGCTGGAATGAAGGAGCCTGGATGACAAAACATAATAACCGTTATTATCTTCAGTATTCAGCTCCCGGGACAGAATTTAAAACTTATGCTGACGGAATTTATACCTCTGATTCTCCTCTCGGGCCCTTTACTTATGAAACCTACAGTCCTTTTTCATATAAACCCGGGGGTTTTGCCGGAGGTGCAGGGCACAGTTCAACATTTCAGGACAATTATGGTAATTACTGGCATGTGTCTTCAATGTCGATCTCAATCCGGCACATGTTTGAACGTCGTCTTGGAATTTTTCCTGCCGCTTTTGATAAAGATGGGGTGCTCAGAACATTTACAGCCTTCGGAGATTATCCGACAATTATTCCTGACAATAAGGTAGATTTTGAAAAAGAAGACCTTTTCAGGGGATGGATGCTGTTATCTTATAAAAAGAGTGCGGAAGCATCATCGGCTATGGATAATTATCCTGTTGAAAATGCATTTGACGAGGATATCAGGACATGGTGGTCAGCCAGCACAGGTGATCCCGGAGAATGGATCAGCGTTGAGCTTGATGACAATTCGACAGTAAACGCAATACAGGTTAATTTTGCCGATAACGAATCAACTCTCAAGCCCGACAGCAGGAACATCTACTATCAGTACCGTATTCTTGCTTCTAAAGATGGTAAATCATGGGATGTTCTTGCTGATAAAAGCAATAATACAGCAGATGCATGTCACGATTATATTGAACTCGAAAAGCCTGTTAAAACAAAATATTTAAAAATTGAGAATGTCAGAGTACCGGACGGTAAGTTTTCCCTTTACGATCTCCGGATTTTTGGTCTGAAGGAAGGCCAGACACCTGCTGCTGTTAATGATTTCAATGTAGATCGAAATGAAGCTGACACAAGAAAGGCAAGTATAGAGTGGTCTGATGACCCTAACGCAACGGGATATATTGTAAATTACGGCACGCGGCAGGATAAGCTATACACTTCAGTGATGGTCTATGGCACCAACTCAGTGATGCTGACAGGATTGAATAAAGGCATCACCTATTATTACAGCGTTGATGCATTTAATGAATCAGGCATAACCAAAGGCGTTAAAATAGTAAAGGAATAAAAGAAGTTTGGAGTGCCTAAAGTGCCTAGAGTACTTAAAGTACTTCGAGTACTTAGAGTTTTGGCTTAATCTTTTAACTCTAAGTACTTTAGGCACTTTAAGTACTTTAAGTACTTCTTACTTTAAAAACTCTTCCTTTCCGGGTTTTTATGTCGTACTCGAAAATTTCCCTAACTGGTGGAGCTGATATCTCCGAATTTATAACCGGCTTTTTAGTCTCAGGGATTACATAAAAAGGATTAGGATTCTGTCCCCTGACCTTTTTTAGTCCTTTACCTTTAAGAGGGACGTAAGACCTTAATCTGCAATTGCCGCCCAGTGATGATTTTATTGCAGCAGATACAAGTTCTGCGTTTTCCCATTCAATATCAACCTCAAAGCCCCCTCTTGCTTTAAGCCCTTCTACACTGCCATTTTTCCAGGTATCAGGGAGGGCGGGTAATAAATGTACTGCTTCGTCATGACTTTGAAGTAACATTTCAGCTATTCCCGAAGTACAACCAAAATTACCGTCAATCTGGAATGGGGGATGGGCATCGAAGAGGTTTGGATAAGTACCGCCTCTCTGTCTCTTGTTGGGCTGGATAGAAGGTGTCAGCTGGTCAGTGATCAGTTTATAGGCATGATTTCCATCAAGCAGCCTGGCCCACAGGTTTACTTTCCATCCCATTGACCAGCCTGTTGATTCATCCCCTCTGGCAACAAGTGATGTCCTTGCTGCTGAAAACAGTTCAGGTGTCCTGTAAGGAGATATCTGATTCGAAGGATAGAGGCCATATAAATGTGAAACATGGCGATGGTTGTCCTTCGGATTATCCCAGTCGTACATCCATTCCTGCAGCTGCCCCCATTTTCCGATCTGCATGGGTGGCAGACGTAAGACAGCCGATTCAAGTTTAGCGGCAAGTTCCTGATCGGTTCCAAGTATCCTGGATGCCGTTATTGTCCTTGTGAAGAGATCAAAGATAATCTGATTGTCCATAGTTGTTCCTGCGGAAATAGCTTCTCCGGGATGAGCTGAAGGAGCATTTTCAGGAGAGAGGGAGGGGGATACTACAAGCCACTTGTTCGCCGGTTCTTCAATGAGGAAATCCAGAAAGAATAGCGATGCCTCTTTTACAACCGGGTAGGCGGATCTCAGAAATTCCTTGTCGCCATTGTAATCAAATTTATCGAACAGATGCTGTGAGAGCCAGGCTCCTCCCATTGGCCACTGTCCCCAGCTGGCTCCGTCGATTGGACCTGTAAAGCGCCAGATATCGGTATTATGATGCGCTACCCATCCCTGTGCACCATACATATCTTTTGCTGTCTGCCTGCCTGAAAGAGAAAGATCAGAGACCATCTGAACCAGGGGCTCATTCATTTCGGTGAGATTTGTGATCTCTGAAGGCCAGTAGTTCATTTCAGTGTTTATGTTTATTGTATACTTGCTGTCCCATGAAGGAGTAAGCTGATCGCACCATATACCCTGCAGATTGGCAGGCTGGCCTCCCGGCCGAGAAGAAGATATAAGGAGGTAGCGTCCAAACTGAAAATAAAGAGCTACAAGCTGCGGATCGTTACCTTTAGCGAATTCTTCAAGGCGAATATCGGTCGGGTTTTTGACAGCATCTGTAATGCCCAGATCGAGTGATACTCTGTTAAAGTACTTCTGATAATCAGCAATATGGTCGTTTAGCAGTTTGTCGTAGTTTTTCTTCAGAGCTGTCTGAAGATTATTATTTACTCTTTCACCGGCATTTGCACTGATATCGCTATAGTTAACGAAATTTGTAGCCATTGAAACATATATTTCCGCGGCATCAGCTTTTGATACAATAAGTGCTGTATCGGAGGCAGTTACCGAACCACCTGTGGATAGGATCTTTACTTTTGTATTGAATTGAAGAAGCTCCCCCCTGACCTTTTCGAAGTCGTTCGTTTTTCCTGACATTATAAGCTCATCATTGAGATTAGTTTTAATTTCCACCTTAGATGGCCTGTCGAGAGTTGCTGAAAAACTGACCGAGCCTGTCTTGTCGGCTGATATACGTATTATCAGGATCTGATCCGGGAAAGAGCTGAAGACTTTAGTTTCATAATTAACACCGTTTAGTTTATAACGACTCGAGACTACTGCGTTTGTCAGATCAAGTTCCCTGTAGTAATCTGTAAAATTCTCATGTCCCGGGAATCTTAGCTTCAGGTTACCCATAGTCTGGTAAGGCATTCCATTTGAAATTTTACTTATAAATTTCTGGTTGACAAGATCATGAGCTTCCTTGTATTTACCTTCGAATATCAGACTTCTTACTTCGGGAAGAGCTTCACGGGCATCGGGATTATCATTCCGGTAAGGTGATCCGGCCCATACTGTATTCTCATTAAGCTGAATAAGTTCATTCGAAGGATCTCCGTAAACCATAGCTCCAAGGCGGCCATTTCCGACGGGCAGGGCCTCAACCCATTGTTTTGCGGGAAGGGTGTACCAGAGTTTAAGATATGGCTCATCCTGAGCGGAAATAGTTGTAATAGCCTGCAGTAAAACTATACATAACAGTAGGCTCCTTTTCATAGAAATGATTTTTATTAAATAAGTGAAAAAACTACTTAATATATAAATATAAATAATTCAAGTGCCTGAATATTAATTTATTTCAATCCACTGTTTATTATATTAAAATAGTCAAATGAAACTTCGAAGGGAGTGTCTGGTTTGGTGGTATCAGAATCAAAATAATAAGTACTTGTCATGCTCTGTGTAATTACACCGTCGCATGCAATCAGTCCTACCCTTATATCTTTTAACAAAGCTTCACCTGTCCCCAATGACTTGAATTCTTCACCATTTAAAGAATAATAGGCTGTATAGCTATTCCCTTTTTTCTCCAGTTTCAGCAGCAGGGCATTATCGCCAACTATTTGCTGTTGGAGATTTACACTTGCCACTGATTTTGCAATGCCATTTTCTTCAATAAGAAAATCAATTGTACCTGGTTGAACACCTGTTTGCCTGGTTGTTTTAATAACAGCCCTGAACATAAGTTTTACAAAATTATTATCATTCTCATAAGAAATAATTCCTGCATTCTCCGGTTGAGAGGGGACTCTTGAAGCTGTCAGTTTAGTTTCTATTGTCCAGTCATTGTTTGCACTTTGCAGCAGAATGTTTCTCGCATTATTACTGCCTTCCGAAACATCACCTGGTTCACTTGTAACAGTAAGAGAACCTGTTTTAGCAGAGAGACTATATTTAGACCTGTTTTCCCTGATCCAATTCCATTGATTTCCAATAGCCGCATTATTAAAGTCATCACTTGTTGAATTTAAATCGAAATTAATGTAGAATGTGTTTTTTTCAAATGTATTATAATCAATAAAATTGACAACAGCAGTACCGGGGACACCTTTAGCCTGTGTAACAACGACATCAGTACCTTTATCAAGAGCAGTGGCATTTACAACTGGTATCTTTGAGTTGGGTTTTAATAAATAACTGTATGCTTTAACTTCCGGATTGAATCCTTTTAATTTCTTTTTATCGACTGTGATCCCAGCCGGTGTGAGATCGGGCAATACTTTTACCGGGAAGCTGTTTGACACTGTTACCCCATTATAGGTAACATAAGTAAATATTGATGCGATACCCGGAATATTGGCAGTTAACTTTCCGGTCTCATCAACACTTGCGACTGAGGGGTTATTACTTTTATAGATAACAGAAGCTTTATTGGCATCAATGAAACTATCGTCTGACATACTTGCTGTCAGGCTTGTCGGAGCTGTATTACCGGGGCGGAATATTAATTTGTCGCAATCGATTACAACAGTTTTCAAAATTGCATTGTATTCTCCGCTCATTGCAGCTTCCACCTGTCCTTTGATGTTTTTTGAAGAAGCTCCGATTTCGAAGATATACCTGCCCTTGTCAAAAGAGATCTTTTTATTTGCAGTATCCCAGAACCAGAGATCCTGGCAATCGATATCAATTGAGACTGTTTTAGTCTGTCCGGCAGGTATTGTAACTCTTTTAAATCCTTTCAACCTCTTTATTGGTCTTTGCAAAGATGAGGGGCTATCAGGAGTTCTGACGTAGACCTGTGCTATTTCATCTCCATCAACCTGACCTGTATTTTTAATGTCAAATGTTATTGTAACCTTCCCGTCAGGCGTAATCCTGGTATTACTGATTTTAAAATTACTGTATTCGAAAGAGGTATATGATAATCCATATCCAAATTCATAAGAAACATCCTTATCAAAATACCAGTATGTCCTTCCGTTTTTACCATTAGCTCCGCGAAGTGTATAATCATTAAAATCAGGCAGATCTCTGACCGATTTATACCATGAGATACTAAGCTTGCCTCCGGGATTGACCTCTCCGAATAATATCCGGGCCATTGCTGCTCCCTGTGCCTGACCATTGTATCCTGTCCAAATCATACCAGGGATATTCAGATCATTTCTGAAATCTTCCACTTCAACCATTCCCATTCCCTGCATCACCACTATTGTATTTGGATTTACAGCAGCAACTGCTTTAATCAGTTCTGCCTGATTTCCCGGTAATTCAAGAGAAAATCTGTCAGATTCCTCCCTGCCGGTTGATTGATCAGTGCCGACAAAAATAAGTGCAACATCAGCGGAAGCTGCCATATCAAGTGTTTCTTTATCAGTTGCAGGAGCTTCAGGTTCACGATAAACAAGGACAAGAGTCTGAGGACCGGTAATTCCCAATGTGTTTATTTTTGATGAGATTATTGTTGGTTTTCCTCCAAATCCTCTGAATCCTCCGCCGCCCTGTTGTTGATTTGCTGCAATTCTTTCCGATGCTATAATATTGCCTGTTGCTGATCCTATCCTTGCTTCAAGGATACCTCCGGCAGCAACAGACATTCTGAATCTGATGGAATCAAGATCAGATAAATCAATATTGTCATAAGCAGTCCAATCGCCATCTTTTATTCCCCTGAGTGAATTTCCGCCAAATCTTGAAGATGTTATAATACCGCTTGCTGAAGCGTTGAATTTTGTTGCATCATATTCTTTTGCAGTTCTGTCTTTAGCTATTGTTGTAAAACCATTAAGTGTGAAAAAATCAGTTCTTCGTTCTGTATTTCCTGCTGACTTGTGTATAATTTCAATATTAAGGTCGTTTTGTTTTATATAGTTCTGAATACCGGCCAGAGGAGTAATTTTCAATTCAGGTTCGACATCTCCTGAATAATCGCCAAGTTCAACTTTATCGGCCTGGGGACCTAATATTGCGATTTTCTTAATATCAGTTACATTAAGTGGTAAAGCTTTCTTTCCGGTTTTGGTTGAAGTTTCATTTTTGAGCAGTACCGGGGTTTTTTCAGCAATTTCAAGGGCCAGATCATTATGTGACGGGTCGTTTATTTTATCAGGTTTAATGCCGGAATATCTTACTCTTTCAGGCGGATCAAATTCACCAAGCCGCATCCTTATTGCAAAAATGTTTACCAGAGCCTTATCCATATCATCTTCTGTCATCAGGCCTTTTTGAATAGCACTAAGAGCGCTTGTCTGATAAACGCTGCCGCAATCGGTATCAACCCCTGATTTCAGTCCCAATGCTGTTGCTTCTTCATTACTTTTAGTATAATTATGGCCTGAGCGTATATCTGATATAGCGCCACAGTCACCGGTCACATAGCCATCCAGACCATAAGTTCTTCTTGCTATTGTATCGACTAGAAATTTACTTGCCGAAACCGGTACACCATTCACGGCACTATAGGCTGTCATTATTGCAGGAAGCTTATCATTTTCAATTAGTGATTTGTATGGTGACAGATAATACTCCCTCATATCTCTGTCATCCATATCTGCACTTCCTGAATGGCGGTTAAACTCGGTATTATTTGCAAAATAATGCTTACCGCAGGGTACAGCTTTAAGATAAGTCGGATCATCTCCCATCAATCCACGTATAAAACCGCTGCTGATCCGGGATACCAGGAAGGGATCTTCTCCAAAAGTCTCTGCAGTTCTTCCCCATCTTGGATCACGGGTTGGTTCAACAACCGGGGACCAATATGTAAGCGTAAAGATCAGGTCGTAATTAAATCCTCTTGCTTCATCGGCAACAACTGATGTTTCTTTCAAAATCAGTTCCGGGTCCCAGGTTGATCCTGCTGCAACACTATTTGGGAAAGAAGTTGCAGTCTTTCCGCTATTATTGTTCCTGCCCATAATTCCGTGAAGTGCTTCACCCCAGATGTCGTATTTATTAACGCCCAGTCGTGGAATTGCAGGCATTGTATTGCCCAGCTGGCTTTGTTTTTCCTCCAGGGTCATTCGAGAAACAAGATCGGCAGCCCTTTCTTTAAAGGAATATGCTGTGTTAAGATAGATTGGTTTTTTAGCATTCCCGCCATCCCGTGAGAAAGCCATTACAGAAACACCAATAAAAAGTAAAAGAATAATTCTGAAAGTTGTTGTTTTCATTTTAAGCTTATTATTTAAATAAATACTTTCTCTCTGCCCAATCCAGTTTATTGTGCTACCCAATTTCAAGACGTATATTCACTGGTTTGTTCTCCGTTAAACTGATTAAACAATCTGCATCGCCTTTTCTGAAATTTTTTATAATTCCCGAAGGAGCTGAGATCCCATCTATCCCGTAACGGGCAATCAATGTTATGTTCTGGTTTTTTAAAGATGTAATTGTTATGTCAACCGTTCTGTTTTTCATATCCCAGGAAAGTTCGTCGATCCTGGCGAAAGTACGGGCCAGCATCCCTTTAACAGATCCTTTTTCCAGAGAGGAAGGAAGAGCAGGGAGCACCTCTATCACTCCCGGGCGCGAAAAAGCAATCATTTCCATGATAATTGCGGGGATTCCGGTCTGTGCGTCAGGAATAGGGATTCCATACGGTTCCCGTGAACACCTCAGGGAAGTGCTTAAATAGCCCTGTTCAATCAACTGCCTCAGCTGAGTGTCTACGATGATATTGTCTTTAAGTCGTGCTCCTGCCAAAGCCCTATGACAGCGGGCGTAGGCAGCCAGTGTTTCACCGGCAACGGCAGTTGACATTGTATCGAAAGTGCGGCGTCTGTTGGCAATATGTGCAGAGCGTGCCAGCTCCGGAGTGGCATCGGGATCAATTTCATTTCCTGGCCAGACTCCATAGAGATGAGACACATGCCTGTGACTGTAGCGCTCTTCCAGTGTTGGCCACGCCCATTCCTTTAGTGTGCCATCCTGTTCCATAAAATATGGAGGCATCTTGTCAAGCATTATCTTCCATTTTGTAACGCTGTCGGCTTCAATATCCAAAGTCTCACAAGCAGTGACCAAATTCGTCAGTACTTCCCGGCACACCGCAATATCAATTGTGGAATTTATCAGAACTGGTCCTGAAGGATCGGTGCTTCGGGGCATGCTTTCGGGCGAGATTGACGGAACAAAAATATAATTACCGTCTTTGTCGGTGACAGTCAGGAAATCCTCGTAGAACAGAGCCAGCTCTTTATAGGCTGGGACCATACGATTTCTAAGAAATTCAGTATCTCCGTTTACCAGATAATAATCCCAGAACTGTCGTAATAACCATCCTCCGGCAGAAATCCAGTACGGCCAGATACCGATTTCGGAACTTGAGGTATAGTAAAAATTTACTCCTAATCCCTTATCAGGGAAGAGGGGATAGGAAGTGCCTCTGAAACCAAAAATATTCTTTGCATTATTCCTGCAATCCTGTACTATTTCCTCCATCCACCTGAAGTAAGCTTCCATGCTTTCCCGCATATTGCCCTGAACAGCGCCTGCTGTCAACAGGTTTATCGTAGAGTTGATCCCCGCTGCAATACCAGGATAATTGCCGCTATTGGACATGAACCAATAACGGCCCATTTCGAAGATCTTCTGAAGCAGGGCAGGTGAATAATCCGGTCTTGATCGCTGATCGGACAAAAGCTCCTCGGAAGATAGACCATATTGCTCTGCTCCTCCGAAATCAACATTGACCCTGTTAAGGATTTCTGACTGGACTTTTTGATGGCGATCAAGCAAGGAAGCATAGTCGGGTGTGATTTCTTCAACAGCCTTCATAAGAGCTGCTGCATTAAAATCGCTGAAGTCCGGGAAATATTCAATACGTGTAAGCAGTATTACCGATGATGCATTACCTACGACCATTGTATTTCCTTCCATTCTGGATGAACCGCCATTATTAACAACACGGGTTATTCCTGCGTAACCGCTGTTATCGACAGAGGGATCCAGACGGCATTTGTAAATCAGATTCTGCTCATTGGAGTCCTGTCTGACCTCGCATGCTTCAACACCTTTTGGGGCAAGTTTTTTCTGGTCAGCGGTCAACTGGACAAAAGCCTTCATGTCAGGATCTGTAGTGCCTATACCACGACGAGCACCCCAGTCCATTCCGGAAACCATGCTCCACCCGGCAGATCTCTCCAGGGAGATACGGACGTTCAAAGTTTTACCTGCCGGAGCAGTGAGCAATTGCACAACAACATTGTCGGGCCTTGAAGCAAAGGTCTGACGAATCCATTCTCCCTGTTCGTCAGTCCAGATTACTTTTATCTCGCTGTTTTCGAAGTTAACTGTACGCAGATAGTTACTGACAGAGCTCTTTTCGGCTAAATTCAGTTTCATCAGGAAAGCCGGAACAGTGAGATGCGGTTCGGTATCCTGTTTTACCGGGCTTTCATTCATATACTTAAGAGCAAGAGCTATTGCTTCATTGTTTTTTCCTTCCAGTGCCATCTGGCGGATCTGCGGAAAAATATCCGCTACATTTGGTGCCTCCAGGGGTCTTTTCCATGGCATAAGGAGGCTTTCGTGACGGAATAGGATTTGCTCTGAGTAAGGATCTCCCATCAATTCAATATTCATTACACCATTGCCGGATATTAAAGCCTCCCTGACCAGATTTCCCGGAGCAACGCTGCAAAAACCTCTGTGGGGCACAATCTTCCGCCTGATACGTTCATCAAGGGGCATAGGTGAGACCGGATAGGATTTACCTGCTTTTGGCATATCAGGCAGGAATGGACTTTCCTGTACCTGATCAAGATATTCAGCCGGACGATTGTCGGTTGACTGCCCATCCGGATTTAACGCTTCCTGTTCCGAAGAAGCCAGTATTGGTGATATCTCCATAGCCCCAACCAGTCCCGCAGCGGCAGCACCTGTTTTAACAAATATCCTGCGTTTCATATTATTTCTTATTTGATTTTTTCTTAAAAATTATACCCAATTAATCCAGTCCAGAGGATTTCGCTGACCTATTCTCAAATGAATTTCCACCGGTTTTCCTTCAGGTAAGTGCAGATTGCAGGTTGCTTCTCCGGATTCAGGTTTTGCTTTTAAAGCTCCGGAAGAAGCTGAAATATCTTCAATACCATATCGTGCAATTAAGGTAATATCCTGTTTTCTCACAGAAGTAACTGTTAAATCCACTGTACGATCATCCAGGTTCCAGTTCAGTTTATCCAGTTTTGCAAATGTACGGAGTAGCATTCCATTAACAGACCCTCTGACAAGTGAGGGAGGAAGAGCGGGAAGCACTTCAATAACACCCGGGCGTGAGTAGGCAAGCATTTCCATCATTATTGCAGGAAGTCCTCCCTGTGCATCCGCTATTCTCATGTTGGCATACGGATCATGAGGACAGAGGAAAGTGGTGGCCACAAAACCCTGCTCAACCATAAGCCGCAGCTGGGAGTCCACAACAAACCTGTCTTTAAGCCTTGCTGCAACCAGGGTTTTCTGGCAATGACTATGGGCTGCTAATCGTTCAGGCACGCGTTTTCGCACTGCTATTACAGCTGCCTTCGCAAGCTGAGGTGTGCGATCCGGATCAATTTCATCGCCGGGCCATGCACCATAGCATTGAGAAATATGCCGGTGGTTATAACGGTCTTCCAGATCGGACCAGGCCCATTCCTTCAGTGTGCCATCCGGATTTAGAAGGTAAGGAGGCATTTTAGCCAGCATAGCTTTCCATTTCGGCACATTGCCGGCTTCAATGCCCAGCAGCTCGCAGGACTCGACAAGATTAGCCAGCACTTCACGGCACACCGAAATGTCCATAGTGGCATTGATCACAGCCATGCATCCCGGGTTCAGATTACCGGGATGATTCTCAGGAGAAAATGACGGGACAAAGATGTAATTCCCGTTTTTATCGGTAAGCGTCAGATAGTCTTCGTAAAACAATGCAAGGTCTTTATAAAGCGGCACCAGACGATTACGGAGGAAATCAAGGTCTCCGGTTACAAGATAATGATCCCAGAAGGGGCGAAGAACCCATCCCCCGGCACTGATCCAGTAGGGATGAGGCCATGTCTCACCTGTGTTATCGGCGTAATCGAACATATTGAAGACACCTGAATCTTTCGATGGCGCAATAGGATAGTGGGCACCACGCATACCGTAGATGTTCTTTGCATTTGTACGGTAATCAGGCACAAGACTTTCAATCCAGTCGAAGTAGGCCGTCTCTCCTTCACGATAATTACCTATACTTATTGGAGCAATCTGCAGGTTGATATTGACATTTGTCAGAGCAGATACATTCAGATACTTTCCACTCTGGAGGATGAACCAGTAACGGCACATCTCGAAAAACGTTTTGAGAAAAGCACCTGAAAAGTCAGGACTGGATCTTTGATCAGACAGAAGTTCCTCAGACGAGAGTCCATACTTGGAGTCATCGCCAAAATCAATTGTAACACGGTTAAGCATTTCTGACTGGACCTTGCGGGCTCTTTCCAGTAGGGTGGGATAGTCCGGACTCAGATCTTCCAGCGACTGAATGACAGCTTCCACCTTGTCCTCACTAAAGTCGGGGAAATATTCTATCCGGGTAAGTAATGTAACAGATTTTGCATCCCCGACAACAAGGGTATCGTCTTCCATGCTGACAGAGCCGCCGTCGCAGACCACACGGGTCACGTTGGCAAAACCCCTGTTATCGACTGAAGGATCGAGGCGGCCCTTTATGATAAGCCGTTGCCCGCTGAAATCATTATGGGTGTTTGTTGACCCGCCACTTCCGGCCTGTGTTTCTCTGCGGCTGCGTATACCTGCAAAATCCTGTCCTCCCCTGGCACCAGCTCCTCTTCCTTCAGACATCCTGATACGGACATTCACCAGCTTACCGGCAGGAGCGGTGAGCCATTGGACCACAACATTATCTGGTCTCGACGAAAAGATTCGGCGAACCCAGTCACCCTTCTCATCTGTCCAGTGAACTTTAACCTCAGTGCTCTCGAAATCAACTGTACGCAGATAGTTGCTTACTGAGGAGCTTTTTGGGTATTCCAGAAGCATTGAGAATCTTCCGCCGCCGAACCCTCCCGCCCGGGTAACGGGATTCTTTTGCCATTCGTTATAGCCTAACATGGCTGCTTCATGGAATTTTCCGTCAAGTATCATCTGCCGCACCTTCGGAAAAACATTTGCGATCTTTGACGTCTCTAATAACTTCTTTCGGGGTGCAAACAGACTTTCGTGGCTCAAAGGGATCTGTTCGGTATAAGGATTTCCTGCAATCTCAATGCTGATTGCTCCGTTGCCTGATATGAGGGCATCACCACCAGGCGCCAGGCTGCAAAAGCCCTTTTGCGGAACAATACTACGTTTGATCCGTTCTTCCAGAGGCATTGGCGGTATTGTGGCATTTTTATATTTCGGCTTTTTTTGAAGGAACTTGTCAGACTGTGCACGCTGAAGATAAGCGGAGGAAGGGATCTCTTTCTTTTTCGCCCGGGAAGAAGAGGAGCCAAATTTCGGTTTTTGTGAGGATTCCTTACAAGCTGTAAGCGGCAGGAAGGAAGCCGGGATGCCAACCAGACCGGCTGCAACTGCACTTTTCTTAAGAAATTTTCTTCTTTTCACAATTTCTTCTTTTAATAATTTTAATACTTGATCAGGACATTAAAAAATATGTTATACAAGAAGGATGGCAGTTTACAGCAATTCTTCATTTATACTAATTGAATTTCCTGCAGGGATATTAAATGTTTTTGTTTTTTGACCGTAACGTAAAGTAAAAGAGTTACCAAGAAGTGATTTGATATCGCATGTTTTCAGTTTACCATTTTCCCAGCTTATATCTATCTCAAATCCACCTCTTGCCTTAAGCCCGGTCACTGAACCATTTTGCCAGGTGACAGGTAATGCCGGTAGCAGGGATATTTCACCAGCATGGCTTTGTAAAAGACATTCGGCGACTCCGGCAGTAAATCCGAAGTTGGCATCCGACTGGTTGCTTGACGGATTATGCAGATTATTTCCTATTCCGCCTCCCGGCCTCTGACCACCACCAATGTCTCTTCTCATTGGTGGAACACGAAAGAACTGTTGGATTGCTGTATCGGCCCTTGTGCCATTTTCAAGCCGGGCCCAGTCACAGATATCCCATGCGCTTGGCCAGCCTAATCTTGAAACCCGCGGTTCAAGCCATTTCTGAACAGCTGCAGCAATTTCGGGATCACTTCTCAACGTTATTGAATTACCCGGGAAGAATCCGAAGTTTGCGGACATGTTGTGTCCTTCATTGCCTCTGATCCAATCCTCAATCCAAACCTGTAGCAGGCCGTCTTTACCAATCATGTAAGGCGGTATTTTTTCAAGGACTTCCTCAAGCCTGACACTGAAAGCCTGGTCGGTATTTAAGATTTTTGCAGCCTCGATGCAGTGGGGGAAGAGGTCTTTAATCATACCTATATTCATTGTTGTTGAAGGAGCAAGGAATGCTTCTTCAGCACCTTCCCTGACAAAGAATCCCTGTTCAGGTGACATTGAGAACGGGATCACAAGGTAATTGTACTTCGGCTCATAGGTCATAATATCTATCAGGAATTGTGCAGCGCCCTTCATTATGGGATAGTACTCCTTCAGAAATTCAATATCGCCCGTGTAAAGGTAGTGTTCCCAGATGTGCTGGCACAGCCAGACACCTCCGACCGGCCACATCCCATAGCGGGCTGCATCAACAGGTGCGGTACCGCGCCAGATGTCAGTATTGTGGTGAGCAACCCATCCTCCTGCACCGTAGTATGTTTTTGCTGTTTTAGCTCCGTTTTCAGCAAGATCTTTTATAAGGTGAAACAGAGGGGTGTGCGTTTCCGACAGGTTTGTTACCTCAGCAGGCCAGTAATTCATCTCTGTGTTGATATTAATTGTGTATTTGCTCCCCCAGTTGGGCAGCAGATCCTGGTTCCATCTTGCCTGCAAATTTGCCGGTTCACTGCCTGATCTGCTGCTGGACACAAGCATGTAGCGGCCGAATTGGAAAATTTTAGAAAGTAGTTCCGGATCTGGTAAGCCC
>CAYNRI010000064.1:9564-15287 GCA_964399575.1 uncultured Rikenellaceae bacterium | reverse complement strand
CTGACTCTAAAATAACACAAAAGATAAAGGAAGCAGGTATGCTTATGGATATACAGCTCCTTGACCATATAATAATTGCAGATAAGGATTACTTCAGCTTTGCTGATAACGGATTGATATGACCGTGCGGGATTTTGCCCGGAAATTGAGGGTGCTATCTTATGAGCTTTCCGATTCTCTCTACTTCAGCACTATCGTTCAAATCGGCCAGCAGTTGCGAAATTGTTTTACCCAGCAAAGGATGAACGAGATCCGGGGCAATCTCAAATAAGGGAACAAGAACGAATCTTCTTTTATGAAGTGCCGGATGCGGAATTGTGAGCGCTTTCGTTTCCAATATCTCATCCCCATAAAGAAGAATATCAATATCTATTATCCTTGACTTATATCCTTTCCCTTCCCTTAACCTGCCAAGCATCGATTCAATCATTAAAAGTCTTCCAAGCAATCCGAATGGCCGCAGCCGTGTTCCGACTTCAACGACTATGTTAAGGAAGCTGTTTTCACTCTTAAAGCCCCAGGGCTCAGTTTCATATACAGAAGAGGCACTCCTGACTTTGCCAGCATGCACTTCGATCATATCAAGGGCTTCCCGGAGGTTGTTTTCCCTGTTACCTAAATTTGTGCCTATTCCAAGGTATACTTTCTGCATCATTGAAAATTTGAAGCATATCAAATGTATTAAATCAATTAACAAATTATATCTTCGCTTTGTTTTTATATTTTTCAACATACATGTTATAAACTATTTCCGCTATGAAGAACTTTCTTATCTACACCCTGGCTACAATTACAGGAATTATACTGGCTTCAATTATATTTTTTCTGATCATGATAGGCAGTCTGAGCGCAATTGTTGCTGCCGGTGACAAAAAAGTTTCTATAAGTGAAAATTCAGTGCTTGTCCTGAAAACAAATGTGCAGATCCCCGACAGAAGCGATCCTAATCCATTTGCCGGCATTGATATCACAAATATGACAATCTCCCCTGTAACCGGGTTGAATGAGATCCTCAAAAACCTCGACAAGGCTGCATCAGATCCCAAAATAAAAGGAGTGCTGATTGATAATGGAATAATGCCATCAGGCTGGGCTACTACGGAAGAGATCAGGAATGGTCTCAGGAAGTTCAGCGAGAGCGGTAAATTTATTATTGCATACTCTGATTATGCGCTCGAGCAACAGGGATATTATCTTTCAACAGCTGCTGACAGGATCTTTATAAATCCATCCTCAACTGTCGATTTCAAAGGATTGACGGGAGAAGTTATGTTCTATAAGAAAGCACTTGAGAAAATCGGCATGGAGGTTCAGGTAATCAGACACGGCAAATTCAAGGGCGCTGTTGAACCTTTTATTCTTGACAAACTGAGTGATGAAAATAAAGAACAGATAAAAGACTACGTTGGTTCAATCTGGAACCATGTTGTTAAAATGATGGCAGAGTCAAGAGGCCTGACAGAATCGCATATTAATGAACTAGCAGACAATCTTACAGGAACTGTCTCAACAGAAGCCCTTGACGCAGGATTGGTCGACGGATTAATTTACCGCGATGCGCTGAATGATACCCTTAAAATTTTATCAGGCCTTACAACAGATGACAAGATCAATTTCGTGCCAATGTCAAAATATGCAAAAGTGCCTGATCCAAAAAAGGTCCTTACAGTTAAATCCAGGATATCAGTTATCTATGCTTCAGGATCAATTGTAATGGGAAAAGGCAACACAGGCAATATCGGAGGTAACAATTATTCGGAAATAATCAGGAAAGAGAGATTGGATTCAACAGTAAAGGCTATTGTTCTGAGGGTTAATTCACCCGGAGGAAATGCAATTGCCTCAGACATAATATGGAGAGAACTTGAACTTGCGGCTAAAGTAAAACCTGTTGTAATCTCAATGGGTAACTATGCTGCCTCAGGTGGTTATTATATTGCCTGCCCCGGCACAAAAATTTATGCCAACCCCACCACTATATCGGGTTCAATTGGTGTTTTCGGACTTGTCCCGAATGCAGGGAAACTGCTTGAGCAGAAAATCGGGATCAACACTGAAACGGTAAAAACGAACGAAAATTCTGATTTCCCGTCTATCTACCGTCCTATGAGTGTCTATGAAAAAGAGGTTATGCAGAAAAGTATTGAGAAGATTTATTCTGATTTTGTAACCAAAGTCGCTTCAGGAAGGGATATGAAGTTTGAATCAGTTGACAGTATAGGCCAGGGTCGTGTCTGGAGCGGTACAAGCTCTATGAATCTTGGACTTGTCGATGAGATAGGAGGATTGAATGATGCAATTAAAGGGGCGGCAGAACTGGCAGAAACAGAAACCTATTCTATAAGGGAATTGCCGGTAGCAGAGGATCCGTACACAATGCTGCTGAAACAGATGAGTGGCGATGTAAAAATAAATATTCTAAAGAAGGAAATCGGTGAAACTTTCGGATTCTATCGTGAACTGCTCGAGATACGTGATCTGACAGGGATACAGGCCCGATTACCCTATTTCATAGAGATCCATTAATTGATGCTAAAAAAAAGGAGCATATTTCTTTATCCCTTATCTCTCCTTTATGGTCTGGTAACAGATATAAGGAACTTCCTTTATAATGCAAAAATCATTAAATCTGTTGAATTTAAGATCCCTGTTATCTGTGTTGGCAATATAACCGCCGGAGGTACAGGAAAAACGCCACATACGGAATATCTTGCCGGACTTCTCAGGGGGAAATTCAATGTTGCAGTTCTAAGCAGAGGGTACAAAAGAAAATCTTCAGGATTTCTGCTGGCAGATGCAACAAAAACAGTTAATGACCTCGGTGATGAGCCATGGCAGATATCAGGGAAGTTCCCGGATATAACTGTTGCCGTCGACAGTAACAGAGTGCGCGGAGCACGAAGGATACTTGAAATAAAACCTGAAACAGGAGTAATTATCCTGGATGACGGATATCAGCACAGAAGCCTTACCCCGGGATTCTCAATACTTCTTACAGATTATAACAGACTTATGACTCGGGATCATCTTCTTCCCTACGGTAACCTTCGCGAACCGGTCCATAATGCACACAGGGCTGATATAATAATAATCACCAAATCTCCTGAAACAATATCCCCGATGCAGAAACGCATCTTTAAAAAGGAGATCCGGAAAGCTCCTTTCCAGAACCTTTATTTCACATCAATAAAGTATTTTAATCCTGTACCTGTATTCGATAATATTGCAAATAATCCTGTCAGATATAATCCCGAAAAGAAATTGGATTGCGGAATAGTACTCGTAACAGGGATTGCCAATCCGTATCCCCTGCTCGACTTCATCAAAGCAGGTTTCCGCGAAACAGATCATCTTCAATTTGAAGATCATCACTCTTTTACTTCAGATGATATAGAAAAGATAACTGGTGCCCTTAAAAAACTCAAAAGCACTTCAAAGTTTGTTTTCACAACAGAAAAAGATGCTGTAAGGTTAAGGGGATTTACTAATATTGCAGAACCTTTAAGATCATTATTATACTATATTCCTGTAGGTATTGATTTCCCGAACAATGACAAAGAAGAGTTTAATAATCTGATAATCAACTATGTTAGAAAAAATAAAAGAAACAACAGAGTTTCTGAAAGGAAAAGGCATTACTGAGCCGGATGCTGGTATTATTCTGGGTACAGGCCTTGGAGGACTGACATCCAAGATAAAAGTGCTTAAAGAATTGGATTACAGGGATATCCCTAACTTTCCTGTTTCAACGGTTGAAGGCCATGAAGGTAAATTGATATTCGGCGAACTCGGGAAAAAGAAAATTGTTGCAATGAAAGGACGCTTTCATTTCTACGAAGGCTATGGGACCGATCGCATCGCATTACCCATCAGGGTCCTGAAATACCTGGGGATAAAATGTCTGTTTCTCTCAAATGCCGCAGGAGGCTTAAATCCCGCTTTTGAGATCGGCGATATAATGATAATTACCGATCATATCAACCTGCTCCCCAACCCCCTGATTGGCCCTAATGACGAACGTATAGGTGCACGCTTCCCAGATATGAGTGAAGCATACGACAGTTACCTGATAAAAAGAGCCCTTCTTATAGCTGAAGAACATAATATTAAAGTCCATAAAGGTATCTACCTTGGGACAACAGGCCCTACATTCGAGACTCCATCAGAATACAGGTACTTCAGGATAATCGGTGCCGATGCTGTAGGTATGTCAACTACTCCTGAAGTTATTGTGGCAAGACATATGAATCTCCCCTGCTTTGCTGTCAGTATCATAACAGATCTTGGTGTTGAAGGGAAAATAGGCTATACAACTCATAAGTCCGTACTCGAGGAAGCTGCAAGGGCAGAAGAGAAGATGACAACCATTATGACTGATCTGATCTTATCACTCTAAATGAACCTGACCGGGCAGCACCCTGATAGCCGGTCCTTTTTAAAACTTCAGGGCAGATCATTCACCTTATCACAGTACATGCTTTTTTTAAAGATCTGCTCTTACCCTTATCGTTATAAATATTGATAAGAACTATGTAAATACCTGTTTGCACAAGCGATCCGTTTTCATCAATGCCATCCCAGACCAGAGTAGCTTCAGCACCTGTAAGATAGTTTTCTGCCAGTTTTACAATAAGACTGCCTGTTTCATTAAAAATTGAAGCTGATACCACATTCCCGGGATCCCCAAAATTAAAATCGATAAGCAGGATATCCTCATTGCCGTCATTATCAGGCGATATCCTCCGGGAAGACAGTATTATCTGATCGTCGAAAACGCTTGCTGGTCCCCAAATTGAATTTACTGTCCCGGGGGTGCCCCACCCTGAGCTTTCTGATGCTGAATGCCAGCTCCGGCTTTCCTCCGAAGGCATTTCGGGCCGGATCTTTTCAAGCGAGATCCCTTCATTATCTGAAATAAGAGAATAATGCATCTTTTCAGAATATACAACTTCATCAAGAACATCTGTCTTTCTGCTGAGAAGAAGTAAATGTCCTTTATCGTCAGGCATTGATGACATGGACGATGCTCTGTGAATGTGTTCAATGTCAGAGGAAATATACTGCGATGCAATAATTTCCGGATTGGTTGTGACAGCATATAGCGATCCCGGAAGAATACATCGCCTTTCCGGGGAAATACATTTGATACCCGATGTGTCTCCTGTCTCAGGGTTTATTGATGCTGTAAATAACTGCGATGCGTCAATAATCTTTTTCGAAGTATTCGCCAGTTCAAAAAAATCGTAACAATCAGGTAACGGATTAAATAACAACTCATTAAAGACTACATCTTTTCGGTCTGAATTTTCCGGCAGCCCGAAGCGGAAAGATCCCTTTTTTACCTGGTTCCCTGCAAAATCTGACAGGTCCCCTGAAACAACAAATGAATAAATTGTCCCATTTTCAAGGGGCTCGGTCAGCCTGAAATCAAAACAGCGATAAAGCGGATCGGTAACTGATATATCTGCAATTTCCATCCCGCCGATAGAGACAGATCCCTGTTTTTCAGCCAAAAAAGGCAAGCTCTCAGAGAATAAGATCTCCACTGTTAAACTGTCTGATGGAAAGACATTTTCTATGCCATAAAAAGTCTGATCCGGGTTTGTCCCTGATACTGAGTTTCTCCTGCCAGGTGTACCACCTGTCCCTGAATCTGAAGCTTTCCAGTTATTGACTGTATAGAAAGGATAATCAGTATCAATAATCTCAAGAGACCATCCTCC
>CAYNRI010000064.1:0-9464 GCA_964399575.1 uncultured Rikenellaceae bacterium | reverse complement strand
ATATATTCCCTCTGAGGGAGACTGACAGGGGGATCAGGGTCTGGCATAATTTCAGAAATAATAACATCGCCGCACAGTGCACCGTTGCTGGTAATCAGTTCCTCAGCAGGGGCCTGGGGCTTGTTTGGCAATGAGGATTTAATAACTATCTGGCTGAATGCCTGCAAAGGCAAAAACATTACCAGTAAAATAACTTTTTTCATGCAGCGGGACAGATTAAAAAAAAAGTTAATTTTGGCCGTTTTATATTAAGTAAAATTAGTGATTAACTTTAAATTTTCAAACATTTAAATTATGAAGACAGCAGTGGTTGGAGCAACCGGAATGGTTGGCCGTACAATAATGAAACTCCTTGAAGAAAGAAATTTTCCTCTTACTGAGATTATTCCTGCAGCATCAGAGAAATCAGTTGGAAAAGAACTGATATTTAAAGGAAAACCTGTTAAGGTTGTTTCAGTTATGGATGCTGTCAAAGCTAAACCGTTATTTGCCATTTTTTCGGCCGGGGCAACAACTTCAAAAGAGTGGGCGCCAGTTTTTGCTAAAAATGGTATTATTGTAATTGATAATTCCTCAGCCTGGAGAATGGATAAGGACGTTCCGCTCGTAGTCCCTGAAATTAACAGTCATGTCATAACAAAAGGCGTGAAACTTATAGCCAATCCCAACTGTTCAACAATCCAGATGGTGATGGCCCTTGCACCGCTTCACAGGAAATATAAAATAAAAAGAATAGTTGCGGCTACCTATCAGTCTGTAACAGGAACAGGGGTAAAAGCTGTCGCCCAGATGGAAAATGAGAGAAAAGGAATCAAAGGGGAGATGGCCTATGCACATCCTATTGATATGAATTGTTTTCCTCATGGCGGAAGCTTCCAGCCCGATAATTACACTTCAGAAGAGCAGAAGCTGATTGATGAAACAAGAAAAATTCTCGGGGATCAGTCAATAATGGTGACAGCAACAGTTGTCAGGATACCGGTTGTCGGAGGCCATTCGGAAGCAGTGAATGTGGAGTTCGAAAAAGAATATGATCTCAATGATGCAATATCCCTGATGAGAAATTTCCCGGGTGTTGTGATCTATGATAATCCGTCTGAGAATAAATATCCCATGCCGATATTATCCCATAACAGGGATGAGGTTTTTGTTGGAAGGGTTAGAAGAGATCTTTCTAGGGAAAAATGCCTGAATCTGTGGATCGTTTCTGACAATATCCGTAAGGGAGCAGCAACAAACGCCATCCAGATAGCCGAATATATGGTGGCCAATAAGCTCTATTAAAAGCTAGCCGGGCTGAAAGATCTACAAGCTTTCATAAATCGCAGGATCTCCAAACAGAAAATCATTGTACGGATACCTTGTAATGTGTATCTTTTTTACGATCTGGTAGAGGATCCTGCGAAGCTCTTCAATATTCTCCCTTGTTAAAGCCGAGATAAAAACTACCGGGTGATTCTTGTCATTGGCCATCCATGTCTTCTTAAGATCGTCAAGTGAATAGTTCTCTTTTTTGAGGGGAGTCAGGTCATCTTCTTCCTTTGCTTTAAAAGAGAAGGCATCGATCTTATTGAAAACAACTATTTGTTGTTTTTCAGATGCTTTAAGATCACGCAGAGTTTCATTCACTATTCTTACCTGGTCTTCAAATCCGGAGTGAGAAATATCTACTATATGCATCAGAATGTCAGCCTCTCTTACTTCATCGAGTGTTGATTTGAAAGATTCAACAAGATCATGCGGCAGCTTTCTTATGAAGCCTACTGTATCGGACAGAAGAAAAGGCAGGTTTTCGATAACTACCTTACGGACAGTTGTGTCGAGAGTGGCGAAGAGCTTATTTTCTGCAAACACATCTGATTTACTCAATAAGTTCATTATTGTCGACTTCCCTACATTTGTATATCCTACGAGGCTGACCCTCACCATCTTTCCGCGGTTCTTTCGCTGGACTGACATCTGGATATCGATCTTCTTCAACTGTTCCTTAAGAAGGGAAATCCTGTCTCTTATTATCCGCCTGTCAGTTTCTATCTCTTTCTCACCCGGGCCCCTCAATCCTATACCCCCTCTCTGCCTTTCAAGATGGGTCCACATACCGGCCAGTCTTGGAAGAAGATACTGATACTGAGCCAGTTCTACCTGGGTCCGTGCATAAGACGTTCTGGCTCTTTTTGCAAAGATATCCAGGATAAGGTTTGTACGGTCGAGGACCCTGCAATTCAGTACCTTCTCAATATTTCTTATCTGACTTCCGGAGAGCTCATCATCGAAAATTGCGATGTCAATTTTGTTATCCGAAATGTATGCAGCTATCTCGGATATCTTTCCTGATCCGACAAAAGTCCGTGGATTTGGCAATTCGGCTTTCTGGATGAATCTTTTCACAGGGACTGCACCTGCAGTCTCTGCAAGGAATGAAAGTTCATCAATATAATCCTGTGTTTCCTGTTCGTCCTGTCCCGGGTGACTTATCCCGATCAGTATCGCCCTCTCCGCCTGCTTCTCTGTTTCAATCATTTATAAAATCAACCTCCTGTTGCTCTGAATTGACCCCCGGATAGCCTGCTTCAGGGATTCTGAGCATCTGATAACCATTTCAATATCAGATGGGAATGGCACGATCTGGGTTTTTGTTTTCTGAAGCTGACTTGAATTAAGTGCCCCGATATCACCCACAGCCCTGGCAGACACGTTTTCAAATGTGGAACGAGCCCCGATTGGATCCTTTTTAAGCAGTTTGGTGGGATTTTCCTGTATTGTTTCAATATCTCCTTCAATAGCACATGATTTTGTCTGCAGAGTTGATATCAGAGCGCATTGAAGAGTCTTGTATTTTTTGATCCTGATATCATTGCCGGCTGTATCCTTCATTACATTACCCTTAGCGTCAAGCTGGTATGTAAATCCGTCCTCAACATCCCGTTTTATAACAGAATCGATCTGAGCTGTCTGGTCAGGACTGACTGCAATATTTCTTATGTTTACATTTATCAGGTAATCATATTGGACATTCCGGTCCAGATCAACTGTGTAAAATTCAACCCATTCAGTATTGAGAGCCTGAAGATCGACTGAAAGAAGATCTTCCTGGAATTCCTGAGGGAAATTTATCAGTGTTGTATTATTGAGAGTAACAAACACACGACTCATGCCCAGATCCCTGGCTTCCATAATACTGTTATCTATTCCTTCATAATCACCAACATATTCCCTGGCTCTTACAAATTCGGCAAAAGCCTGTCTGTATGAATCCTTGGTTTTATTCTTCATCAGTTCATTTCCGTGGGCGAAATAATAATCAGCCGACTTTCGTTTGGCTGCTACCATCTCTGCCATATAATCCACATAGGGGAAGTCAATTGTTTTATTTCCCAAACTGAGAGGCAAAACGGTTCTTACAAGTGACTGCCTGTCGCTCATCCTTTTATATATCTGATAAACCTCATCCCAGTTTTGAGGCCTGCCTTCCACCTTAAGGAATTTTATTCTTTCGTTATCCTGTTCGTTAGCTACATTAAAGGATCTTTGAAGTATCTGGATCTGTTTTTCATCATCAGCATCCTTGCGCAGTTGTTTTACAGCTGAAGCTATGGCGCTATCGTAGTTGCCCCTTTCCAATTGTTTTTTTGAAGAGCCGCATCCCGATAGGATTATTGAAACCGCGAAAATCAGAAGTAAATTTCTTTTCATAAGTTGTCCTTTTGTTTTGGGCCTAATATATTAAAAAGTCATAAGCAGAAATAAACTGTTATGAACACACGGCTATTGAATATTAACCATCAGATGGCAAAATTCAGTGAAAATGAATATCTGACCCTTACCGGCTGTCCCCGCTGTAAACCAGGATTCCACCTCGGAGATTCCTGGATTGCTTTTACCGCCACGTTATCTATAAGAGGATCAACACCTTTGACAACTATTACATTGCTTACACTGCCATCTGTCTCAACAATGAAAGTAAGGAATACCCTGCCCTGGATCTTTTTATCTATTGCTTCCTGTGGATAATTGATCTTATTCTGGACCCAGAGCCTGAACTTATTGAGATCACCGCCTCTGAATGAAGGCATTGTCTCTACAATGAACAGAGGCTCTCCTCCATAATCAGAACCCCCATCGCCCTCAAAAATATCGTCACCGAAACCAGATCCCATAGATTCCAGGGGTGTATCTACAGGTTCAACAAGTGCCTGGTCAATAGTTGCCATTGTTGGCTCAAAGGGCATTACTGTATCGACTATTTCAGGAGGTGAATATCTTACTGATTCCTCGATCTCAACTGCTCCGCGTTCCCGGGGAGGGGGAGCAGCCGGAATATAAAACTCCTCTTTTGGAGGCTCCAGTACATCCATATTGACAGATACATATCTTGAACTACCTCCATACACCGTCATATCAGCCGGTTTTCTTCCAATGAAAGGGAAAATGACAAGAGAGCTTCCGATAAGAAGCGAAATTATCAGTCCGGCCAACAGGGCTCCATTATACCTCTTCCTCAGCTGATAGGCTCCATAATCCTTGTTCCGGAATTCAAAGACCAGATCATCAAAATCATTTATATTAACTAAGTCGCTCTTCATCCTGACGGTTGCCCTGGTCAGCAATTTATATTTATTATATAACAGAAAAAGTTATCGAAATGTTAAGGCTGGACTTCTTCTGTTAATCTCATTTTTTATAACGCGCAAAATTACAAAATAGCACAATACGGACAAAACTTAGCTGTTCCAGGTAATTAAGGTTTAATTTATTCCATTTTTTTTCTACTTTTACGAAGTTTTTCAGGGGGTTTAGCTCAGTTGGCTAGAGCGTTTGACTGGCAGTCAAAAGGTCAGGGGTTCGATTCCCCTAATCTCCACTAAGCAAATATGCAGATTAATGCAAGATCCTGTAAACATAACATTTACAGGATTTTTTGTTTTACCTACTGTGCAAAATAGTCGCTTTTAATGCATATCCCTGGTGACCTATTCGGGAACATTTTAAGGCGACTGAATTTGTTCCCTATTTAGAACCTGCTGTAAACTAAAAATATTTAAATTTGAATTAAATAAAATAGTCTGATAAGGTTCTTTGTTTTTGATGAAAAGGTAACTGCTCAATGTAAACCGGAACAGACTGCTCACATTAAACCGGACAACGGTACTCAATATCACCGTATTTTACAGACAAACTCCTGACAAAAAAGAAACTGGGGACAGCAAATTATTATATCAACGACACTCTCTTTAAATTGCTCTCCGAAAGATAATTTAGTAAAATACTTTTGTAACCAAATAGATATTATTAGTCTTAGTATACATAGAAAAATGAAAAAAATCTCCATTATTATTTCGATAGTTTTAGCATCCGTATTTAATTGTTATTCACAAATAGAATATCAAAGCAATAAGAATATAGCATTGGCAGCAAAAAATATTATTGAGCAATTAAATGTAAAACAGGGAAATAAGCTGGTATTGGTAAATTCTGCAAATAAAACAAAGATTGTCGGTTACTTAAAAGCGGAATCGAAGTCCCGGAATATTGTTTTTTCTCAATTCAGGCCAGATGTGAGTCAGGATTCATTGGATCTTTTGTCATCTCTGATTAAAGATGCTTCTGATGATCTTTTCTTTATCTTTTTAATCGACGCATCTGATGCTCAATTCTTATTTCAATATGCAGGCAGACCCGATATGGGATTAAAAATACCAAAAGAGAAGCTTTTTTGTGACTGGTTAATATCAGAGGAACAATTTATAAGGCTAAACAGTATAGATATAAGTGAAAATAATGTTTATCAGAAGAAATTGCTGGAACAATTGAATACTGTTGATACAATACTTATTTCGACCGAAGCAGGTTCAAACATTCGTTTTATTGCAAGAAACTGGATTGTTGATAAAGGTGAAATTTTTTGTACCCCGATCGAGACTGAAACAAATGGCATTATCGTTGTTGATGGATGTGCCTATTGGGGACCTCCGCTCAAGCCTGTTAAACTGACTATTCATAATGGTAAAGTTGTGAATATTGATAATCTGTCAGAAACAGATAAACAAGAGAAATGGATAAAGGATGACCTGACTGCTGATGAAAACGCCTCGATATTAGCTGAAGTCGGCATTGGAACCAATAAAAACGCACTTTGGAATAGCGACCTGATGGAATCTGAGCAGTCAAGAGGAACTTGTCATTTTGGATTTGGCATGAACATTAATTACGGAGGTCAAATAGAAAGCAAAAAGCATCTTGACTTAGTGATTTTAAATCCTACAATATTGATAAATAAGACGTTAGTCTATGAAAACGGAATTATGATAAAATAACCTGCACAACAACGCATATAGTTCATTGCCATCACTTTGGTCTTTCGGGTGTCAGCCCTTTTGGGTTGCTCAGGTTCAACCGGACAAGTGAATGCCCTGAAATCCAATGTATTTACTCTGATATAAATCTGTAATTCAGTTCACAATATTGACAGGCAATCCTTCAAGGAAAGCTTTAATATTGTGAGCCGCTATATCCATCAGCCGGGATCTTGATTCATAAGTTGCCCATCCGATATGAGGAGTTATTATACAATTCTTTGCACTTAACAAAGGATTATAAGCAGGAGGAGGTTCAACTGAAAGCACATCCAGGCCTGCGCCTGCAATAAGTCCTTCATTCAGGGCTTGGGCAAGATCTTCCTCAACTATTATCTGACCACGTGAGGTATTGATTAAAAAAGCTGTGGGCTTCATCAACCTCAGGTTCGTGATATTAATAAGTCCCGACGTTTCTTCAGTCAGCGGACAATGAAGAGTCACTATATCCGAACCGGAGAAAAGTTCGTGCAGTGAAGTCATATTAATACCGGCAGGACATAAGTCTTCAGGCAGGGATTTATCAGACGCCAGTACTCTCATCCCAAACGCCATGGCTATCTCACTGACTTTTCTGCCAATGTTACCTAAACCTATGATCCCGATGTTCTTGGAAGCAAGTTCTATCAAAGAAAAATCATTGTAAGTAAAATCCATTGATCTTGACCACTTGCCATCCATTACAAGGTCACTTTGTCTTTGAACATAGTGGCAAAGTTCCAGGATCAATGCGAAAGTCAGCTGAGCGACTGAATTTGTTCCGTATGATGGTATATTGGTGACAATTATCCCCATCTCCTTTGCAATATCTGTATCAACAACATTAAAACCTGTTGCAAGAACACCTATATATTTCAGATGCGACAGAGATTTTAAAATAGCCTCATCAAGCACAGTTTTATTTGTAAGAATTATTTCTGCATCCTTTGATCTTTCTATAATTTTCTCCCTTGGAGTCCTGTCGTAAACTTTAAGATCCCCAAGGATTTTTAATCCATCCCAGGTCAGGTCACCTGGGTTTAAGGTATATCCATCAAGAACTACTATATTCATATCGGCATTAATTCACTTATTTAGACTCAGGATAAGGATTTAAATATCCTTCTTTTTAATAATCAGCAAAATAAGAAAAATAATATTATCATACCATGATTAAATGAAATGATGATAATACAATCTTTAGGGTGTTTAGCTTAATGAGCTTTACAATCAAAACCTGCTTTTCCTGTTAAAAGGCCCTTAAACAAAATCTCTCTATCTCACTTCTTTTCAATTTATTACTTGAAAAACCTGTTCATGGAATAAGATTATTAGATAACTTTACATCTGGAAATTCTGAAGAAAGATACAGAAGAATTTTAATTTGTAATCTCAAAAAACTTTATGTCATGAAAAAGAATGAAGATCATTTTACAACAAGCAGACGTGATATGCTCAAGTTCATTGGACTTGGTTCGGCTTCAATGTTAATGGGAAATTTCGGTTTTATTCCTTCAGCTGATAAACTTGAGGCTGTCGTTAACCCATCGAAAATGAATACTCAGATCTCTTCAGACCGCAGCAATATTGCTTTTTCTACCGGGACCGATCGCCGGGCTATGATGTCTGAAGTGATGAAACCGTTCGGGGATAAGATCCGTGAATCGATTAAGGGTAAACAGGTAGTTATCAAACCGAATATGGTATCAACGAGTGTACCCCTTTGTGCGACCCATGTGGATGCTATACGCGGTGTGCTTGAATTTATGGAACCCTTTTACAAAGGCCAGTTCATTATTGCAGAAGCCTCTGCAGGCGACGGCGACTCGTCGGTTGGTTTCAAAAATTACGGCTATCTTGACCTTCAGAAAGATTTTGATATTAAGTTTGTAGACCTGAACAAATCCTCAGGTAGTCCGGTATTCATACTTGACCAGAATCTGTATCCTGATAAAATCCAGATAGCTGACATTTTTACAAATCCGGAATACTATATCATATCCCTGTCCAGGCTTAAAACTCATAACTCAGTTGTAATGACTGCAGCTGTGAAGAACATAATGATGGGTGCACCAATGATAGTGCCGGGTGTTAATGGGGCACAACCGATGCATTATAAAAGAAGAATGCATGCAGCAGGTTCCAGGTGGCTCCATTATAATATTTATCAGATGGCAAAACATGTTCGTCCTGCCATGTCAGTTATTGACGGTGTTGAAGGCATGCAGGGGAACGGGCCTAGCCGGGGATTCGTTGCAGATCACAGAATAGCACTTGCGGGAGAAGATCCTTTCGCAATAGACAGCATATGTGCAAGACTCATGGGGATCCCGCTCGAAAATGTTGGTTATCTTAACTTCGGTGCTGCTGATAACCTTGGTATTGTAGACCGCGATAAAATAGATATTATCGGGAACAAGGATATAGATAAACACATAATACAGTATAAGCTCAGCGATAATATAGACACCCAGCTCCAATGGAAGGAGCCGTTAAAAGTTGTGTAACTAAATTATTTTATTCCCGAATGTTGTTTAACTTATAAAATCTTCTAAATTTGTCTTTACATAACACACAACATTTTATTTAAAACAATTATGAAAATCGCTAATCTTTTTTCAATCAGAAACCTTTCAGGTTTATTTGTCTTCTTTTTAACCTCAGCAGGCCTGTTGGCACAGCCCAATTTCTCAGGCACCTGGGCACTTAATGAATCAAAAAGCAACTTCGGGAACAGTGAATTCCGTATGGCAGCTGTTTCGATGGTTATTGCACAGCAGGGAAACACACTTTCTGTCGAATCTACACAGCCCGGTTTTGACGGCGGGGAAATGAAACAATCAGCTAAATATAACCTTGATGGAAATCCTTCAGAAAATACGGGTTTCATGGACATGATGAGGAACTCGGTCATTTCATGGTCAGCTGATAAGAGTGCAATGACAGTTACTACAACAATGAATTTCGATGGCAATGAGTTTAAAACTACCGAAACATGGAAACTCTCTGCCGATGGTAAGGTGATAACAATAGATCAGGTAATGCCAATGCCTGATGGAGATGTCAAACTCGTCCTGATTTACGATAAGAAATAAATCAGACTGAAAGAGAATTTCGAGGGGCGGCTGATTA
>CAYNRI010000063.1:0-15502 GCA_964399575.1 uncultured Rikenellaceae bacterium | reverse complement strand
CGCAAGGTGCATGGTATATTGAATTGAAAAATAGTAATTTTTGGTATTTTTTATGGATATTCTGAAATCAATATTGGTATGGCTGATCGGGATTGCCTTCATGATTATATTTTTCCCGGTGACCTTTCTGATCTGGCTGATTGTACTCCCGTTTGACAGGAACCGTACTGTAGTGCACCGGATGCTTGTTTTTCAGTCATTTCTTGTATCACATATAGTCCCCATCTGGAGCCTGAGAACCGAGGGAAGGGATAAAGCCGGGAAAGGAACAACATATGTCATTATCTCAAATCATCAGTCCATTCTCGATATTTTGCTGATAAACTGTTTACGATACCGCTTCAGGTGGATCTCAAAAATAGAGAACACTAAAGTTCCCTTCCTTGGATGGTATCTTAAAATGGCAGATTATTTAATAGTTGACAGGGGTGATAAGGAAAGCAAGGAAAAAATGATTGAAGAGGCTCTTGATTGCCTTAAAAGGGATATATCAATAATGCTTTTCCCTGAAGGGACCAGGTCTGCGGACAGGCAGATAGGGTTCTTTAAAAGAGGTGCATTCCAGCTTGCAATTCTGGCAGAAAAACCTATATTGCCTGTTATAATAGACGGATCGGGAGGGGTTCTTCCAAAACATGGTCTTATCTTCGGAGGGTTTCATAAAATAACTGTAAGGGTACTTGATCCTGTTCCTCCGGAAAGATTCGGTACAAAGGACTGGGATACTCTGGCGCTGAAATTCCAGATGATGATGACAGAAGAACTCAGAAAGCTCAGGGAAGAGAAAAAGGGCAAATGACGCACAATCCATCATACCGCAGGATCCTGCACAGAATGGGATATTATGATTACCAGCAGGGGCTTCTTAATAATTTCCTAATACAGGAAAACGGATGGCTCAGTCATCAGCAGAAATGCAGGAACTTCATACTTAAGGCAATTGACTATTTTAAGCCGGTAAAAATAACTGTTCTTGGCAGCGGATGGCTTATGGAACTTCCGCTTGTTGAAATGGCAGAGCGGACCGATGAAATATGTCTTGTGGATATAATTCACCCTCCGGAGTTGGTAAGTCAGGTCTCTGCTTTAAAAAAAGTAAAACTAATTGAAGAGGATGTTTCAGGAGGTCTTATAGAAAAGGTATGGGAAGCAGCTGGGAAACGCACTTTCTTCAACAAACTTAAGTCGCTGGATGGATTGGAGATACCTGAATACAGATCCGTTGAAGATCCGGGCCTTGTAATTTCACTTAATATACTGACGCAGATTGAAGTGCTGCCTCTTGCTCTTCTGAGTAAGAAGGCTAAGGCTTCTGAAAAAGAATATCTTCTTTTCAGGAAGAAGATTCAGTCGAAGCACCTGGAATATCTCAAACTGCATGATTCGGTAATTATTTCCGATATTTCTGAACTGTTTACAAGAACCGGAGGCAAAACAGAGAAGGTGAACACCCTTCTTGTCGATTTGCCTGAAGGAATTATAAGTGATAAGTGGAAGTGGGATGCAGATATGAAGGGCCGGGATTATAATCTCAGACATTCATCATTCGAAGTCACAGCTGTAATTCTCTGACAATGATTGCAAAAGATAAGGCTGAATATTCAGATCTCGCGGCAAAATACCGGGATCAGGCAGAAAAGGAAAAGAAAGTTCTGCTCCTGATATCTGTTTTCAGGCTTCTTGCATTTGCAGGAGGTATTATTCTTACTTGGCTTGCTTTTACTTTGTCGAAGTATTATGGTTTTGCAGCTTTGATACTGACCCTGGTATTATTTATTTATCTGCTTAAGCTATATTCTGATCATCTGATTAAGCAGCAATACCTTTCAGATCTTGAGCTAATCAATCTGAATGAGATAAAGGCTGTGGAAGGTGATTTTTCGATATTCCCGGACGGATCTTCATTTGCTGTTAAGGGACATGATTTCTCGTATGATACTGATGTATTTGGTCCGGGATCCTTATTCCAGTTCCTTAACAGGACCTGCACCGGTTATGGCAGTGAAGTGCTTGCCGGATGGCTGTCCGACCCCTATGAATTAAATTCTTTGCTCAAAGTCAGACAGCAGACAGTAGAAGAAATCGGACTTAAGATAAATTGGAGACAAAGTTTCCTGGCTACAGGCATTAACAGGAACCTTGACAGAAAGAATATCCTGGGAATGACAAAATGGTTAGCGGCCGGAAAGAAAAACAAATCACCCGCCAGCCGGAGGCTTTTATTATGGATTTTGCCTTCCCTGGCTTGTATCTCCCTTTTTCTGACAGCTGCTGGCTTAGTACATTATAGTGTTTTCGTATCAATATTTCTGGCCGATCTGTTCATTGTTCTTGTAAATCTTAAAAGCACTCAGTCAGTTCACGAGGAGCTGACAGGCAGATATAATTTTCTGTCGTCCCTGAGCAGTCTTCTTGAACTTATTGAATGTGAACAGTTCGAATCACCCCTCATTGGGAAGATGAAGGAGGGTATTAAAGGCAGCAGATTGTCGGCAGTGAAAGCCCTCAAAGAGCTGAGCAGGGTCATCCGGGCATTTGACAACCGCCTTAACATCTTTGTCGGCTTTATCTTCAATGGCTTGTTTCTGTGGGATCTTCATTGCCTGAGGAAACTTGATAACTGGAAGGCTGCTTACAGGGAACAATTCCCTGCCTGGCTCGATATGATTGGCCAGTCTGATGCATTTATAAGTCTGGGTAACTATTCATATAATAACCCGGAATTTGTTTATCCTTTGCCTTCAGATGATTTGACCCCTTTTCAGGCAAGGCAGCTTGGACATCCTCTTATTGCTAACAACAAAAGGGTCTGCAATGATTTCATACTTCCTTCAAGGGGAAGAATCTGTATAATAACGGGAGCGAATATGGCAGGTAAAAGTACCTTTCTTAGGAGTGTTGCTGTTAATATGATACTGGCAATGGCCGGCGCCCCGGTATGTGCCGCTGAAATGAGATTCATGCCGGCGAGATTGTTTACAAGTATGCGGACGACTGATTCACTCTCATCAAACGAATCATATTTCTATGCTGAGCTTAAAAGGCTCAGGCAGCTTGAGCAGAAGGTGCTTACAGGACAGGATATCCTTTTTATACTTGATGAGATACTTAAAGGGACCAATTCAGAAGATAAAAGCCTGGGATCTAGGCTTTTCCTGAATAAGATAATAAGCCTCGGCGGCACAGGCCTTATAGCCACACACGACACTTCCCTGGGCCGCCTGGAAGAAGAATACCCTGAAGTGATTATAAATAAATGCATTGAGGTTGAGATCGATGGTGAGATAATTCGTTTCGATTATAAGCTGCATGATGGAATTGCAAGTAAAAAAAATGCAGTCCTGCTAATGAAGCAAATGGGTATTATTTCCTGAGTTCAACTGTCAGGTTTCAGTTATAATTTCTAACCACTGCTGTCAGGGTCCCCTATTCTTTTTCAGCTCTTTATCTTCAGATGCCGGAGGATAAATCGGTTTGATTGTTGAAAAAATGATAGCCGGAGACACCTCTAATTAACTATATTTGCCCAAAATTTCTTAGAAATGACTGTTGTCGGATACTCTGAAGAGCATATAAAAACACTTGAATGGAGGGAACATATCAGGCTTCGCCCCGGTATGTACATTGGCAAGCTCGGTGATGGGTCGTCGCAGGATGATGGCATCTATGTCCTTTTGAAGGAAGTGATGGATAATGCCATTGACGAATTTATGATGGGTTTCGGGAAGAAGATAGATGTTGAGATAAACGGACAGGAAGTCAGGGTAAGGGATTATGGCCGTGGCATCCCTCTTGGTAAGCTACTCGATGCCGTTTCAAGGATGAATACAGGAGCCAAATACGATTCAAAAGCTTTCAAGAAATCAGTAGGACTTAACGGGATTGGTGTGAAAGCTGTTAATGCTCTCTCTTCAAGATTTGTTGTTAAATCAGTACGTGACGGACAAGTCAGGACAGGAGAGTTTGAACACGGGTTACTGATTAAGGATCATCCTGTTAAGGCGACAAATGAGGAAAATGGGGTTGAAGTCATATTTCAGCCTGACGAGAACATGTTCGGGAATTATTTCTATATGTCGGAATATATAGATACAATGTTGAAAAACTACGTATATCTGAATTCCGGACTTGTTATAAACTTCAATGGCAATAAATTCTTTTCCAGGAACGGACTGGCTGATCTTCTTAACGAGAACATGAGCAAGGAAGGTCTCTATCCGCTTATTCACCTGAATGGAGAGGATATTGAGTTGGCATTCACTCACGGTCTTCAGTATGGAGAAGATTATTACAGCTTTGTTAATGGTCAGAATACGACACAGGGCGGAACACATCTTGTGGCTTTCAAGGAAGCACTTGTAAGAACGATAAGGGATTTTTACAAGAAGGACTATGATCCTGCCGACATTCGTTCTTCAATAATCGCCGCCATAAGCATTAAAGTTGAAGAACCGATATTTGAATCACAGACAAAGACCAAGCTGGGATCTAAGGATATAGGTCCGGAAGGACCGTCAGTAAGGGCCTTCATAACAGATTTTATAAAGAAGCACCTTGATGATTACCTTCATAAAAATTATGAGACTGCCGGTATCCTGTTGAAGAAGATCCAGGAATCTGAAAAGGAAAGAAAAGCTATTTCTTCAATCCAGAAAATTGCAAGGGACCGGGCAAAAAAGGTAAGTCTGCATAACAAGAAACTGAGAGATTGCAGGGTGCACTATAACACAAACGATCCTAATAAGCTCGATTCAACAATATTCATTACTGAGGGTGATTCTGCAAGCGGTTCGATAACGAAATCGAGGAATGTTGAGACCCAGGCTGTTTTCAGCCTTAGAGGCAAACCGCTTAATTCTTACGGACTGACAAAGAAGATTGTCTATGAGAATGAAGAATTCAACCTTCTTCAGGCTGCCCTTAACATAGAAGACGGCATCGAGAACCTCCGCTATAACAATGTAGTAATAGCAACTGATGCCGATGTCGACGGCATGCATATCAGGCTGCTTTTGCTTACATTCTTCCTTCAGTTCTTTCCTGAGCTTGTTAAGAAGGGACATGTATATATACTTCAGACACCTCTTTTCAGGGTGAGGAATAAGAAGGAAACAAGATATTGTTACAGCCTTGAGGAAAAGTTGAAAGCGATAAGGGATCTGGGTCCTGACCCTGAAATAACACGTTTCAAGGGACTCGGAGAGATCTCTCCTGATGAGTTTGGCCATTTTATCGGCAAGGATGTGCGCCTGGAACCTGTGAGAATGAGGAAGAATGATGCTGTAAACGGTTATCTTGAGTTTTACATGGGAAAGAATACCCAGGCGCGTCAGGATTTTATTATTGAGAATCTCAGGATTGAGGAAGACGTTCTGGAAGAAGAAAGATAAAATGTTTTTCAGGGAGTGGCTGGTGTAACTATGGAAGAATTCGAACTTGATAATGAAATGCCTGATGCAGGTGAGACTCCTGCAGGGGGAGCTGAGGGACCTGCAGCTCTTCATACTGTAACTGCATTATCGGGGATGTACCAGAGCTGGTTCCTTGATTATGCTTCTTATGTGATCCTCGAACGTGCAGTGCCGCATCTTAACGATGGCCTTAAACCAGTACAGAGACGCATTCTTCATTCGATGAAAAGGATGGATGACGGGCGCTTCAATAAGGTGGCCAATATAATCGGGCACACTATGCAGTTCCATCCGCATGGCGATGCTTCAATAGGAGATGCCCTTACCCAGCTCGGGGAAAAAGACCTTCTTGTCGACATACAGGGCAACTGGGGGAATATCCTTACAGGCGATGTTGCAGCTGCACCACGCTATATTGAAGCCCGTCTTTCTAAATTTGCACTCGAGGTGATCTTCAACCCAAAAACAACTGAATGGAAATCATCTTATGACGGCCGGAATAAAGAACCTGTAACCTTGCCTGTTAAATTTCCTCTTCTTCTTTTCATGGGCGTTGAGGGAATTGCCGTAGGTCTGGCATCAAAAATACTTCCGCATAACTTTAACGAACTGATAGATGCTACTATCAGTTATCTTCAGGGTCACGATTTCAGCATATATCCCGATTTCCCAACAGGTGGGATGATAGATGTCTCGAGATACAATGACGGACAAAGAGGTGGTGTTGTTAAGGTAAGGGCAAGGATAGAAAAGATCGACAAAAAAGAGCTCGTTATAACAGAGATACCTTTTGGAAAGACAACATCCTCCCTTATCGAATCTATAATCAAGGCTAATGATAAAGGGAAGATAAAGATCAGAAAGATAGATGATAATACTGCTGCCAATGTTGAGATTGTCATCAGCCTTATGCCCGGTGTCTCACCCGATAAGACAATCGATGCACTATACGCTTTTACAGATTGCGAGTATTCAATATCACCGAATACATGCGTAATAACAGAAAACAAACCGTCCTTTATGGGTGTCAGTGCTTTACTGAGACACTCCGCCGACAGGACTGTTTTACTCCTTAAAAGTGAACTTGAGATAAGACAGGCCGAACTTCATGATGAATGGCATAATTCGTCACTTGAGCGCATCTTCATTGAGGAAAGGATCTACCGCGATATAGAAGAATGTGAGACTTGGGAGTCTGTCATTACAGCAATTGATAAAGGACTCAAGCCTTTCAAAAAGAAACTTCTCCGTGAAGTGACCCGCGAGGATATAATCAGGCTGACTGAAATAAAGATTAAAAGAATTTCCAAATACGATTCAGGGAAAGCAAACCAGCATATAAAGGATATAGAGCTGGAAATGGAGGAGGTAAAAAATCACCTTAATAACATTATACCCTTTACTATCAATTATTTCAAGCAGATAAAGAAGAAATATGGTAAGGGCAGGGAAAGAAAGACCGAGATAAGAAGCTTCGATACCATACAGGCCACAAAAGTAGTGGCAAATAATGCACGGCTTTATATTAATGCAAAAGAAGGATTTATAGGGACCGGGCTAAAGAAAGATGAATTTGTATGTGAATGCTCAGATATTGACGATATAATAGTTATAAGGAAAGACGGGGTCTATCTGATAACAAAGGTTGATGATAAAATCTTTGTCGGGAATGATATTATTTATGCTCAGGTATTCCTTAAGAACGACGAACGCACAATCTATAACATTGTATATCAGGATGGGAAGGACGGGCCGTTGTTTGCAAAGAGATGTGCAATAACGGGTCTCACACGTGATAAGGAATATAATCTTACAAGGGCTGCCCAGGGCTCAAGGATCGTATATTTCAGCGCAAATCCAAATGGTGAAGCTGAAGTGATCAGGGTGCATCATAAACCTAAAGCAAGGCTCAAAAAGCTTGTCTTTGAATTTGATTTCGGACAGATGGCAATTAAAGGCAAGTCATCGTTGGGGAATATCCTTACAAAAAATCCTGTTCAGAGAATTGTGCTTAAGGAAAAAGGACTGTCCACCCTTGGCGGCAGGAAGATCTGGTTTGATGATTCAGTTCTCAGGCTTAACGTAGATGGAAGAGGGACTTACCTGGGAGAATTCAGCGCCGATGATAAATTATTGGTTATAACGAAAAACGCTTATTTCAGACATACAGGCTTTGATCTTTCAAATCACTTTGAGGAGAACATACTTCTTATCGAGAAATACAAGCCCGGGAAGGTCTTTTCTGTTATATACTGGGATGCTGACCAGAATTACCATTATGTAAAGAGGTTTATGACAGAAGAATCTGAGAGACCTCTCTGCTTCATTGGTGAGAATCCCGAATCAAAACTGATAAGCATAACAGAAGTTGAATACCCGCGGTTCGAGATTAAGTTCGGGGGTAAGCATAAAAACCGTGAAAACGAAATAATTGAAGTTGACGGCTTCATCGGAGTGAAAAGCTATAAGGCCAGGGGCAAAAGACTTACGAGCTTCGTTGTCGACAATATCCATGAAGTTGATCCGGTTGTAAAGAAAGAAAATGCACCACTGGAAGACAAAGATGATGTTGATGAAACAAGACAACAGCTGAGAGACGATCCCGCTCAAATGAAGCTTGAACTATAATGCCCCGGAATAAAATTGTCTATATTGTAGGATTCATGGGCAGCGGAAAATCAACCGCAGGAAGAAAACTCGCCCTGTCTCTTGGCTGGAAGTTCATAGACCTTGATAAGAAGATAGAAGAATTTGCCGGAAAGGCAATCCCGGATATATTTAAGCAGGACGGAGAAAGTCATTTCAGGAAGATAGAATCGGAAATGCTTCAAAAGGTGGGATCGCTTGCTGAGGCTATAGTATCAACAGGTGGAGGGACTCCTTGTCATGATGATAACATGGAGTATATGCTTTCTACAGGATTAACAGTCTACCTGAAAATGACACCGGAACAACTGACAAGGCGTTTGCTGGATTCGTCCGGCGAAAGGCCACTTATTAAGAATATACCCGATGAGCATCTGGAGACATTCATAGAAAAGATGCTTGCAATACGTGAAAAATGGTATAGCAGGGCAAGCCTTATAATTGATGGTATGTCTGTTGATTATTCTTTATTAAACAATTTAATCACCACGAAATTTAATAGCTGATTAAATAGATTTAATTCTTATTTTAGTAAGGTAAATACCGCCACCGTAATGAGGAACAGACTATTTGCAGTCAGACCGGGGGAAGCAGAAATACTAAATAAATGTAAATCAAATGATTGGGGGTCTTTAGGGAAGAGATTCTCCGGCGAAAGACTTTTTAAATACAACTATTTCAATATTATCTGTGGTGACCTTTCTTCTGTCGCAATAACAAAAAACAAGTGGTTCCTGGAGTATATCCTTAAAGCCGGCTCAGCAGGCGATCTGGGTCTGCTGTCAGTTATTAAAAAGATTGTCGCCGACAAATCACTTGATGAAGGTTTGCGCCAGCGGGCATCTGAGATATCAGAAAACCTTGAAGAGATTGATTCATCTGTCATTGAAGCTAAATTCTCCGATCTTGATGAGGAAAAGAGGATCCTTGCAGCAAGACTGATGCTTACAGGGATAAGAGTTCCCCGGACATCTGAAACACTGCGGCTCCTGAAAGACAAATCAATTTCGGTCAGCAGAATCGGGCTTTTCATTGTTGGGAAGTTCAGGATTATATCATTGATCCCTGAAGTATGCGAGTCTCTCACAACAGAAGGGCTTGAAGAAGATGCGGTTTCAGTTCTGCAATCTTTTGGAACCGACGCTGAAAATGAATTGTTTAAATACTATTTTAAATACTCGGGTAACCCGAAGGTAAGCACAAAAATCCTGCGGATATTTAACAAAAGCAGTTCAATCAGAAGCACTTCGTTCAGTTTTGAAATGCTATGGGCTGCTTCAAGACCTGTTAAGGAGATGGCCCTGACATTACTGCTTGACAAAAAGTATAAGCCATCAGCCGGGGACAGAAACCGTCTTTGTAAATTATTGTTTGAAACAGCAGGTATAATTACGGATCTTATATCAGCAAGCATAGTATTCAGAAAGAATAATAAGGACCACCTTGCCGATGTAATCAATAAAGAATGCTCCAGGTGGAAGTTATTCTTCTCAGGGATCTATTCATTGATCAATCTTCAGGATAACAATAACTTTCTGAATGACGAAAAGATAACAGAAATACCTGATATTGAAAAACATCTTGATAATTTAGCTGCTATAATTCTTGGCGCGAAAAGAAATTTTCCTGATCTCAGTTTCTTAGGGAAAAGTGCTGAAGAAAGAAAATTAAGGAAGCTGAGTCAGTATTTCCCTGTCACGATACCCTCTTATTATGAATTGGTCGAGAAGATAATTAATTATAATTATAATGCTATCAGTGTCTGGACAAAGGCTTGTTTAATAAGGGAACTGGGTACGCTAAGTGATACGGCCTCTGAGGATTCGGTAATTGCTCTTCTTTTTGGTTCCGAGGAAATACTTCAGGAAGAGGCAGCAAGATTACTTTCAGGATCTGGGTATGAAAGTTATAGTTCAGTTTTACAAAGGATACCTGAAAAGACAAGATCCAGACTTGGGAAGATCAACTCTCAGGATTATAATAAAGAGGCTATGCTTTTTGAGAAGACCCGGTTTCTGGCAAAATTATTCGGTGGAATACCGGAGGATGAATTGTTAATGCTTGCTTCAGCAATGAAGTTTTTCAGGAACAGTGAATTGCCGCTTACAGAAAATAAATGCATAGTATGGACTTTAGTTCCTGAAAAAATCAATCCGGAAGTGATAATATTAAATAACGGGAACCAGGCCGATAATGCCGGGAAAGTGAAGGACGAAGACTTATATCTTTTATCTCTTGAATCAATTGATGAATTTCATCGTCATTTCCCTGAGCACGCATTTGAAATTCTGAAGTACATCGATGAAAATGAATAATCAGATAATCCGGTATTTATAATTTATATCATATTTCAGGAAGAACATGGCAGCAGAAGAAATAAAAGACAGGATAAATCCTTTCCCGGGGCTGAGACCATTCCTTCAGGAAGAAAGCGGGCTTTTCTTCGGGCGGGAAAATGAGACCAGGGAAATAATAAGGAAACTCCATGAAAACAGGTTCGTTGCCGTGATCGGGACCTCCGGCAGCGGGAAATCATCACTGGTGAATTCAGGTGTTATTCCAGGCTTACTTAAAGATAAGAATGCCGGTGCATGGAAGGTAATATCATTGCACCCCGGCAGCAATTCACTAAAGAGCCTCTCAGATGCCTTCGCAAGGTTCATCCTGGGCAACAATGATTTTGATGAGTCTGATGATACGGTTGTATCACATCTCAGGGATAATCAATCCTGGATATCATCATCATTGAAGAATATTATTGCCGGATCGGGAGAAAAGGTTCTGATTGTTGTTGATCAGTTTGAAGAGCTCTTCACCAGCAGTTCTGAAGACATCAGCTATAGCAGCACGGAAGACTCTGTTAAGTTTGCCGGGCTGCTTGAAAATGCTGTTAAACAGAAGTCAATAGAGGTATATGTGATTATCCTTGTGCGCTCGGATTTTGTAGGAGAATGTGCCGGTTTTCATGGTCTTATAGAAATGATGAATAACAGTAATTTCCTTGTACCTCGCATGACATGGGAAAATTACAAAGCTGTTATTGAGAATCCCGTTAAAGCTGCCAGAGCAGAGATAGACCCCAAACTTGTTGTTACAATCCTTAATGATCTGGGGGATCAGTCTGATCAGCTTCCTGTACTGCAACATCTTATGATGCGTTCTTTTGACTATTGGAAGGATCATGGAGCTGAGAGCAGACCCATTGAATTAACAGATTATACTGCAACAGGCACAATAACTGGTGCCATATCCCGACATGCCGATGAGGCTTTTAATGAACTTACTGAAGAGGGTAAAGATATTTGCAAACGACTTTTCAAGGCTATAACAGGAAAGGGAAGTGATAACAGGGGTATAAGACACCCCATGACATTCGGGGCTTTAAAATCAATAGTACAGTGCAGTGAAAGGGATCTGCTGAATGTTATTGAAAAGTTCCGGACTTGCGAAAGATCTTTCATCGTACCACGGTATAACACTCCAATAAGTGATGATACATTTATTGATCTCTCACACGAGAGCATAATGCGCCTGTGGGGCAGGTTAAAAGAGTGGATAGATGACGAAGCGGCAAGTGTAAGGATGTACAGACGACTTTCTGAAGCATCAGCCATGTATCAGCAGGGCAAAACAACACTTCTGAAAAATCCGGACCTTCAGCTGGCAATTAACTGGAGAGAGAAGCAAAAGCCAACAGTAAAATGGGCCGAAAGGTACGATCCTGCTTTTGAACGGGCAATTGTTTATCTCAGAACAAGCGAGAAAGCATTGATAGAAGAGGAGGAACGCAAATCGACACAGCAGAAAAAGAAGGTTAAGGCCGGAAGGGTAATCGCTTCAATCCTGGGAATCGTTGCATCCATTTTCCTGGGCCTGATGCTTGTAGCCTTTATCCAGAAGAATGTAACTGAGAAACAACGCGTAGATGCTATAAAACAAAAAGCTGCTGCTGTAGAATATGCAACAGCATCGGAAAGGGTTGCAATAGCCTCAAGGATGCAACTGGCATCTGCTGATTCGCTTATCGGTGCAGCAAAAATGAATGAAGCAGAGGCATTACAACAGAAAGCAATACTTGAAAACCGGCGCCTTGTTGCAGAACGCCGGATAATTAATGCTGAAGCTGTTGTAAAAAATGCAATCGACGAAAAGAATATGGTTGCCGGCAAGAGGATGGTGTCGCTTGGCAAATCACTGGCACTAAAATCCTTGCTTGTGCCTGAACAGAAAGATCTCCAGGCTCTTCTGGCTTATCAGGGCTATCTCTTCAACAGCCGCAACGGAGGCGACAGGAATGATGCAGATATTTACCAGGGGCTTTACAATATAACAAAATCCAATGGAAACCAGAACCACAGGAATTTCACAGGACATACTGATGAGATAAGAAGTATAGCCTTTGTGCCCGGTCAGAGGGAATTCTATACTGCCGGAGCAGATGGAAAGATCATGAGATGGGGCCTTGATAACAGGAATCAGAGTCTGCAGGTCATCTATTCAGGATCTGAGATCATAAATGTTCTCGCAATAAGCCCTGACCAGAATTGGCTGGCATCAGGCAGCCAGGATGCGAGGATAAAAATGATACCTCTGAAGGGGAACGGTATCGGATATGAGCTCAAAGGGCACTCGGGACCTATAAAATCTCTTATTTTTTCTTATGACGGGAGATATCTTTATTCAGCATCCCTCGACGGCCGGGTGCTTAAATGGGATCTGTCAGCAAGGACCTCAACAGATATTTCGGAAGGATTGGGCGAAATCACATCTATAGACCTGTCATCTGACAACAGGTATATAGCAGGAATAAGCAATGAAGGTAAAGTAGTTGTATGGGATCCGGGAAAAAATACTGACAATTTCAGGATTGAAGCAGATGGAAAAAGGATAAAAGCAATCAGATTCAAGCCTGACGATGATATACTTGGAATAGGCTATACCGACGGCTACTTCGAATTATGGGATATTTCGTCAAGGGCAAAGGTATCGGGCATTAAGGCACATGAAGCTGATGTTAATGATATCCGTTTCAACAGCAAGTTCTCACAGATAGCAACAGCTTCCAACGATGGTTCAATAAAGCTCTGGAACTCAGGTGATTTTACGGCACTTCCAATTAACCTTGAAGATAATGAAGGTATCGTTATAACAATCGAATTCAGTCCTGACGGACAAGTTATAGTATCAGGAACTTCAGGGAAATCGGGTACCCTTAAAGGCCGTGCCACAAATACTGAACTTCTTGCACAGGACGTCTGTTCAGCCGTCACAAGGAACTTCACAATGGATGAATGGATTGCTTATGTGGGAAAAGATATTGATTTCGAGGCAACATGTCCTGAAAAGCAGTATAATATAAAGGTTAAGGAGATAAAATAAAACTCTTCTTGCCTGAGCAGGATTTTTCCCTAAATTTGCAGGCTTTCAAGGTGCTCTGAACAAGAGTGCTTTGTTTTGTGTTTATTCAAAAACCTCATTATATGAAGAACAGGAAAACGCTATTGATGATACTTGACGGCTGGGGCATCGGTGATGGTTCAAAATCTGATGTTATAAGTAATGTTGCAACACCAAATCTTGATTTTCTGATAAATAAGTACCCTCATTCAAGACTCTTTGCTTCAGGTGAGAATGTCGGTCTTCCTGACGGACAGATGGGTAATTCGGAGGTGGGTCATCTTAATATCGGGGCCGGGAGGATTATTTACCAGGACCTCGTTAAAATTAACCTGGAGTGCAAAACAGGCGAGATAAGAAAGAATAAAGTACTGACGGAAGCCTTCACCTATGCTCGCGACAATAATAAACAGGTGCATTTCATGGGATTATTGTCTGACGGAGGAGTTCACTCTATGGATAAGCATCTTTATTACCTGTGTGATATTACAAAGGATTACGGGCTCAGGAATGTTTTTGTTCATGGTTTCGGAGACGGGCGGGATACTGATCCCAGGAGCGGTAAGGGTTACATGAAGAACCTTCTTGATCATCTCAAAGGCTCTGATGTTAGGGTAGCCTCTTTTGTTGGAAGATATTATGCGATGGACAGGGATAAAAGGTGGGAGAGGATAAGGGAGGCCTATGATCTGGTTGTTCACGGGAAGGGAGAAAAGACTGCAGACATCCTCAATGCTATGCAGGGATCATACGATGCCGGAGTAACGGACGAATTCATGAAACCGCTTGTTGTTGTCAATGATAATGCCGAACCTGTTGGAACAATAATGGAAGGTGATGTGATTATCTTTTTCAATTTCAGGAACGACAGGGCTAAGGAACTAACGATTGCCCTTACGCAGAAAGATATGCCGGAGCACGGAATGAAGACATTACAACTTCATTATTGCACTATGACCCCTTATGATGCTACTTTTAAAGGACTTCATATTATTTATCCGAAGGAGAATGCAGATAATACAATAGGCGAGGTGCTTGCAAGGGCCGGAAAAAGTCAGTTAAGAATAGCTGAGACTGAGAAATACGCTCACGTTACTTTCTTCTTTTCCGGAGGCAGAGAGGAGATTTTTGAGAATGAAGAAAGAATACTCATCCCTTCACCAAAAGTTCCGACCTATGATCTTCAGCCTGAAATGAGCGCTTATAAGGTAAAGGATGCAGTCATAAAAGCTATTGAGACAGAAAAATTTGATTTCATCTGCCTGAATTTTGCAAATGGCGATATGGTAGGACATACAGGTGTTTATGAAGCAATAATGAAAGCTATAACAACTGTCGATGAATGCGTCGGAGAAGTAGTAAAGGCTGCAATAAACAGTAATTATGAAGTCCTTATAATAGCAGATCACGGCAATGCCGATTATGCCTTGAATGATGATGGGACGCCCAATACGGCCCATTCATTGAATCCGGTGCCATGTATACTTATAAGCAATGAGTACAAATCAATAAGGGAAGGCATCCTTGCCGATGTGGCACCTACTTTGCTCACTATTATGGGGATTGAGATACCGGAGGAAATGACTGGAAGAGTGCTTATTTAATTCCGGTTCGACTATGCTCCGAATTGATGACGTAATCTTTTCGCTCGACATTATCGGGAAAAAATTCAAATGCGATCTTACTAAATGCCATGGCAACTGCTGCAGGTATGGGGATTCCGGTGCCCCTTTGGCTTCTGAGGAGGTGGAGATACTTGATAAGATATGGCCGGAAGTAAAACCGTATCTCAGGCAGGAGGGCATTTCAGCTATTGAGATGCAGGGTACAAGCGTTATTGATAGTGAGAAAGAAAGGGTAACACCTCTTATCAATAATGAAGAGTGTGCCTATACAGTTATATGTGATGGAATCTATATGTGTGGCATTGAAAAAGCCTGGCATGAACAAAAAATCAAGTTTCGTAAACCTCTTTCATGTCATCTTTTCCCGGCAAAGATGAAAAGCTTTTCAGGATTCAGGGCCGTAAACTACCAGGAATTATCTAT
>CAYNRI010000062.1:0-15869 GCA_964399575.1 uncultured Rikenellaceae bacterium | reverse complement strand
TCAAGGCTCGTCGACAGGGCTTTGCGTCCACTCTTCCCTGAAGATTTTCATGCAGAGACTTTTGTGACAATAAACCTTATATCGGCTGATACGGATATAATACCGGATGCTCTTGCAGGACTGGCAGCATCTGCAGCACTTGCAGTATCTGATATTCCCTTTAACGGGCCTATTTCGGAAGTAAGAGTAGCACGTATTGATAATAAGATTGTCATCAACCCGGCTGCATCTCAGATGGAAAATGCAGATCTTGATCTGATAGTGGGTGCTACTTACGATAACATACTGATGGTTGAGGGTGAGATGAAGGAGGTTTCTGAAGCTGATATGCTTGAGGCTGTCAGGGTGGCTCATGAAGCAATAAAGAAACATTGCAAGGCCCAGATGGAATTTGCTGAGGAATTAGGAAAGAATATAAAGCGTGAATATGATCATGAGGTGAAGGATGAAGATCTGAAAAAGAAGGTCTGGGACGAGACTTATGAAAAATGCTACAAAGCAGCGAAGTCATCTACTGCAAGCAAACATGCCAGGGAAACCGCTTTTGAAGCTATTGTAACGGAATTCCTTGCTCAGTACACAGAAGAGGATGAGGTTAATGAAGCCCTTGTAAAGAAATATTTCCACGACGTCGTTAAAGAAGCTGCAAGACGTCTTGTTCTTGATGATAAGATCCGTCTCGATGGAAGGAAAACAGATGAGATACGCCCTATAGAATGCGAAATTGATCCTTTGCCTGCAACACATGGTTCGGCTCTTTTCACAAGAGGTGAGACACAGTCGCTGACAACCGTGACACTCGGAACAAAGCTCGATGAAAAGATAATCGATGATGTTCTGAACCAGGGAACAGAGAAATTCACCCTTCATTATAATTTCCCGCCTTTTTCCACTGGTGAAGCTAAACCGGTACGCGGTGTAAGCCGCCGGGAGATAGGTCATGGCAACCTTGCACACAGGGCTCTGAAAAATATGATGCCGCCCGATGAGGAAAATCCTTATGCTGTCAGGGTTGTCTCAGACATCCTTGAATCAAATGGCTCATCCTCGATGGCAACTGTTTGTGCCGGGACTCTTGCTCTGATGGACGCAGGAATCAAGCTCCGCAAGCCGGTCTCAGGTATTGCAATGGGCCTTATAACAGATACAAAGACAAACCAGTATGCTATATTGTCTGATATACTCGGAGATGAAGATCATCTTGGAGATATGGATTTTAAGGTTGCCGGAACAAGGGACGGGATAACTGCCACCCAGATGGACATCAAAGTTGAGGGATTATCTTATGAGATACTTACAAAAGCCCTTGAGCAGGCAAGAATAGGCCGGATGCATATACTTGACATAATGTCGAAGACTATCACGGAACCAAGACCCGAACTGAAACCGCATGCTCCAAGAATAGAGATGTTCTCTATTCCAAAGGATATGATCGGAGCTCTGATCGGTCCTGGAGGTAAGGTAATTCAGGAGATACAGCGCGTTACAGGTGCCACTATAGTTGTTGAGGAGATCAATGGACGTGGCGATGTAAATGTCTTTGGTGAAAACAAGGATGTTATCTCAGCTGCTGTTGACTGGATCAAAAAAATCGTTACCGTACCCGAAGTAGGTCAGGTTTACAAAGGAAAGGTCAAGACAATTGTTCAGTTTGGGGCCTTTGTCGAGATATTGCCGAATAAAGATGGGCTGCTCCATATTTCAGAGATAGACTGGAAAAAGATAAAAACTGTTGAAGAAGTCCTTAAGGAAGGTGATGAGATAGAAGTTAAACTTATCGAAATTGATCCGAAAAACGGTAAACTGAAGCTCTCCCGGAAGGTTCTCCTGCCTCGTCCTCCTAAACAGGAGCATGAAAATAAATCTGCTGAGGCTCAGAATTAATGATCTTTTCCGGGAAGGACCCTTCGGTTTAAATCTCATATTTTTAATTAAATTTGGTTGATGAACCGAAATTCTCCGCAGGAATGGAGACCAGATATAATTATGTAGTTATTGAAGGAAATATCGGAGCCGGGAAGACAACACTGGCTACCCGGATATCTGAACAATTCAATGCCCGGCTTATACTGGAGAAATTTGCCGATAACCCTTTCCTGCCTAAATTCTATGACAACCCTGAAAAGTATTCCTTTCCTCTGGAACTCTCATTCCTGGCCAGCCGTTATAAGCAGCTGAAAGAGGAGCTTGTGCCTCAGGACCTTTTTAAATCGTTTACAGTTGCTGATTATTATTTCATGAAGTCGCTTGTTTTTGCATCTTCAACACTTAAAGGTGATGAGTATAATCTTTACCGCCAGATCTTTTATATAATATACGGTTCCCTGCCCAAACCTGATATTTATGTCTATCTGCATCTGACAACAGAGAACCTGCTTGGCAATATTGCAAAGCGCGGACGTGCATATGAAAAAACAATTACAACAGAATACCTTCAGAAAATCCAGGATAGTTATTTCAGGTTCTTCAGGCAGAATCCGGAAAGCCGTTACCTTGTATTAGATATCAACGGGATAGATTTTGTTGCGCACGAGAAGCATTACAAAATGATAACTGATGCTATATTCAACCATGATTATCCTGTCGGACTGAATACCCTGATCCTGTAATTTTTTTCCGATTTATCTGTTACTCCCAACTATTTTTTTTAGATTTGCAGAGAATTTTGTATATTGTTCAATTATTATCATTTAAGAAGATCGTAAACAAATAACTTTTTATCACTATGAAAAAATTCAAAAGCTATTTTATCCTTATCCTGGCAGCGGTTGTTATGACCGGTTGCAGTGGTCTGAATAAGATGAAGAAAAACGCAGGCTTGATACAATATGAGGTTACCCCGAAAGTACTTGAAACCCATGCAGGCCTTGTTAATGTCACAATAAAAGGTGCATTCCCGGAAAAATATTTTGACAAGAAGACCACACTGACAGCTACACCTGTATTGACATATGCCGGTGGAGAAACCGCTTTTGAAAAAGTACAGGTTCTTCAGGGTGAAAAGGTTCAGGCTAATAACCAGGTTATCACTTATACAGGGGGGAATTTCAACTACACAGCTGTTGTTCCCTATAAAGAAGAGATGAAGGTATCAGAGCTAATGCTGAGGGTCAATGCCGTCAGGGGTGCAAAAAGCCTTGATTTTGAACCTGTAAAATTAGCTGACGGAATTATCGCAACATCAACACTCGTGCATAAGCATGCAAGAGCCGCTATGATGAAGGATAATTTTCAAAGGATCACACCTGAATCACAGATAGCTGATATTAATTATGTAATTAACAGATCTGATATACGTTCATCAGAGCTTAAAGCTCAGGATGTTGTTCAGTTGAAAGAATATATTCAGGCTGTCGAGGCTGATCCTGACCGCCAGTTCAAGGCAGCTAATATAAGCTCCTATGCATCACCCGACGGTAAATTTGATCTTAACGAAAAATTATCAGGTAACAGGGGTACAGCTGCTGATAAGCTTGTCAAAAAAGAATTTGACAAGATTGAAGCTGCAAAAACTGACGGATTTTTCAAATCAATAACTACTCCCGAAGACTGGGAAGGTTTCAAAACAGAGGTAGAAAATTCAAGTATTCAGGATAAAGATCTTATCCTCCGTGTACTCTCCATGTATTCCGATCCTGAAGTCCGCGAAAGAGAGATAAGGAACATGTCTTCAGCATTTGAGGCTTTGAAGACAGATATTCTCCCGAGACTGAGAAGATCAAAGATGGTAATCGACGTTGATAAGATAGGACGTTCTGATGAGCAGATCCTTGCACAGGCAAAAGCAGATCCTAAGGTACTTAGTCTTGAAGAAATGCTTTATGCTGCAACACTTACACAGGATAATAATGAACAGCTTGCATTCTACACAGCTGCTCTTGAAGCTTATCCACAGTGTATCCGTGCTGCGAATAACATAGGTTACACACTCCTTGCCCAGGGTAAAGTTGATGAAGCTATTACAGCACTTGAGAAAGCCAGGGGTATCAATAATAATGATTTTGTTAAGAATAATCTTGGATTCGCTTACCTTGTCAAAGGTGACATGGCAAAGGCTGAGGAACAATTCAACTCAATGGCTGCTGCCACAGATGAATCAAAATGGGGACTTGGTGTTATCGCAATAACAAAAGGGCAGTATGATGCTGCTGTAAATTATTTTGGTACTGCACCATGTTTCAATGCTGCTCTTGCACAACTTCTGAAAGGTAATGTAACACAGGCAAAAGCCACTCTCGACGGAACCAAAGAAACATGCAAAGGAAGAGTTCCATACCTGAAAGCAGTTATCGGAGCTCGTACTGATGACAGGAATTATATGCTTGCAGGCTTGCGTGAAGCTGTTGACATTGATCCTGTCTGGAAAGCCAATGCAAAAACCGACCTTGAATTTGCTAAATTTTGGGCTGAGGATGCATTCAAAACTATCGTTCAGTAAGGATTTCTGATAGAGATATAAATAGGGGTGCCGCTTGCGACGCCCCCGTTTTTTTCAAGCTGAGTGGGATTCATTTACAGTTTTAGTCAGTTCCCACAACACTATACCTGCGCTGACAGCTATATTGAAAGAATGTTTTGTTCCGAACTGGGGGATCTCCACAACATAATCACACTCATCAAGGACCTTCTGATCTACACCATTCACTTCATGACCGAAGACAAGAGCATACCTGATACCCTTTTTTACCCTGAATGATCCCAGGTCAACCGAGCCTTCAGCCTGCTCAATACCCACAATCTTGTACCCCAGAGCCTTAAGCCCGGATACAGCTTCAATAGTGTTTTTGAAATACTTCCACGAAACAGTTTCAGTTGCACCCAGGGCTGTTTTACCTATCTCCCTGTGAGGCGGCCTGCCAGTTATACCGCAAAGGTAAATACCCTCAATAAGGAAGGCATCAGAGGTCCTGAAAACTGATCCTACATTACTGTTGCTCCTTACATTATCGAGAACAATAATAAAAGGTGATTTCACTGATTCCCGGAACTCATCCGCACTTTTTCTGTTGAGTTCGTTGTTTTTGAGCTTACGCATTCTTTTTTATACTAAAATAATTAAAAAATCCTTTATTATTTTTATATTGTAGTCACAGATACTCTTACAGAATTACCTGATCTGACAAAACCGGCTTGACTTATGAATATACATGAATTCCAGGGGAAATCACTGCTCAAAACTTATAATGTTGATATTCAGGAAGGTGGTGTTGCAGAGACACCCGAACAGGTAGTAATTATTGCCCGGCAGCTCCGTGAGAAATATGGGTCGGAATTTTTTGTGGTAAAAGCCCAGATCCATGCCGGAGGCAGGGGCAAGGGAGGCGGTGTCAGGCTTGCGAAATCGATAGAAGAGGCGGGTGTTATAGCTTCTGAAATGATCGGTATGCAACTTGTTACACCACAGACAGGACCTTCAGGCAAGAAGGTCAACAGAGTACTGATAGCTCAGGATGTTTATTATAAAGGTGAAGCGGAAATAAAAGAATACTATATAAGTATACTTCTCGACAGGAGTAAAGAGAAATACATATTAATGTACTCACCCGAAGGAGGGATGTCTATTGAAGAGGTTGCGGAGAAAACACCGGACAGGATCTTCACTGAAGTGATCGATCCTGCTACCGGGTTGCAGTATTTCCAGTGCAGGGAGATAGCATTCAGACTGGAATTAACTGGAAATGCCTACAAAAATATGCTCAGGTTCCTGAAAGGTGTATGGGAGACATTTAACGGCTGTGATGCCCAGCTTCTTGAGATAAATCCGGTCCTCAAGACAAGCGATGAAAGGATACTGGCAGTCGACTGCAAGACAGTCCTTGACGATAATGCATTATTCCGTCATCCGGAACTGGCGGGGATGAGGGATCTGAGCGAAGAGGATCAGACGGAGGTTGAAGCCGGAAAGTATAACCTGAATTTCGTAAAACTCGACGGTAATGTTGGGTGTATGGTAAACGGAGCCGGACTGGCGATGGCCACAATGGATATCATAAAATTATCAGGTGGGTCGCCGGCAAATTTCCTTGATGTGGGAGGAACAGCATCAGCTCAGACAGTAGAGGCAGGATTCAGGATAATTCTGAAAGATCCTGCAGTGAAAGCCATACTGATCAATATCTTCGGAGGGATTGTCAGATGTGACCGCGTGGCAAATGGTGTTGTGGATGCTTACAGGTCAATTGGTCAGATAAAAGTGCCTGTGATAGTCAGACTACAGGGGACAAATGCCGGGGAAGCTAAGAAAATAATTGATGAATCAGGATTGTATGTTTATTCAGCCGTTTCATTCAGGGAAGCAGCTGAAAAAGTAAGGGCTGTCCTTAGAGCCTGTTAATCCTGCTCCTTGTGAGAATCGTCGCAGAACGGTTTATTCTTTGACCTGCCGCACCTGCATAGCCACACTTCCTCCGGAGTGGTCTCAGTAGCCCGCTTAAGGTCTTTTAGAATGAAATTCCCCTTTATTCCAAGAGGACCCTGTTCAATAACTTCAATAACAGTGATAGCTTTATTATCTTTCTTGTCTTCCCTGTCTTCCATTTTCATAGTGTATTATCCCGTAAATCCTAATTTCCTGTGATTTCCATCGCAGTAAGGCATCTTGTCACTGCCGCCGCAGCGGCACATTGAAACCAGGCTCTCCTTCATTTCCTTGCTGCTGCCTTCATTGCAAAACTCAAATGTGCCGTTAATAACAACAGGTCCGTCTACCATAACCTTTACTACAACAGGCTTCACATCAGTTATAGATATTTCATCATCCATCAGTTCCGGTCTCCTGAACCTGACGTGATTGGTCTGATCCGGAGATATATCCCTGTTCTTTTCCTTATCATTCCATTTCCATGTAAGAGCATCGGTCGGGCACAAATTTACAACTTCTATTATCCTCTCTGTCGGAGCTGCCTTCATATCAACCCAGGGACGTCTTTCTGGATCGAATACTTCAATCAATTCCTTAAAACAATATGTGGCATGTATACAGGCCGATGGTTTCCAGTAAACAGTGATATCATCATTACTGTATTTTCTGCCACCGGTGAATGACTTATTATTTCCCATGATAATTCTGTTAATTAAGAGTTGCCATTGGTTCGCAATTTAATACATTTTGTTAAAAAATCAGAAGAAAAGATAATTTGAATAATTATATTTGCCCACGTCTTAATGTCGAAAAAAAGGCTGAGAATAAGGTTAATCTGACGGTATGAAAAGTGAGATCCGGAATAATAGAGTCGGACACTCCGGCAAATTTCTGCTGTATATTATTACTTTGTGCATGTTGCTCCTTATCCCATTAGTGACATTCGGAGCAGGAAACAGTCACGCCCTGTTAACAGTTAATTCAAACCTTGTTTTATCAAATACAATACTTCATCTATTGCTTATCCTTTCAGCCTCGCTTGTTATAGTGTTTGCGACAATTATCTACTTCTCCCTGAAGCTAAGGAGGATTAACAGGGAGCTGCTTTTAAAGAACGAGGAGGTCCTCAGGATAAACAATGATCTGATGAAATCAAATTCTGATCTGGCAGAGCAAAAGGACCTTGTTATGAAACAGTATTCTGAAACTGATAAGTTCTACAAGATACTTTTTCAATCAGCAGATGACGGAATCGCTTTTTACGACAGCGAACTCAATCTTAAGTATGCAAATACCGCTTTCTATTCTATAATAGGATATGACAGGGAAACGTATAACTCAACGGATCACAATACAATTTTCCATCCTGATGATAGGAACTACCGGGAGAGGTTCGAGAAGAGTTTACAGAATAATGGCTTTTTTGAAGGTGAGTTAAGGCTTAAGCACAAGGAAGGCCATTATATAAGCCTCTCTACAAAATCCGTTCAGGTAAGGGATGATACAGGAAATCTGTTGGGGGCGCTTACAATATCAAGAGATATCACCAAGCTTAAGAAGATCAATGAGGACCTTGTGAAAGCCAATCTGGAAGCTGAGACAAGCAGCCGGCTGAAATCAAGCTTCCTGGCTAACATTTCGCATGAGATAAGAACCCCTCTCAACAGTGTGGTGGGCTTTTCAAACCTTTTACTGGCTGATGATATAACACAGGAAGTTAAGGAAGAATATATCGAACAGATAAACCATAATAGTGAAAAGCTGCTCCAGATAATTGGTGATATAATCGATCTGTCAAGGCTTGAGAGCTCACAGATAGAGATCACCTATGAGGCTGCTTCTGTCAACGAAATCGTGAATGAAGTGATCGAAGAATCAAGACAGGTAATACGCAGAAGCGAAAAATCGATAATTCTCAATGTAAGGAACCAGTTCAGCGAAGATTCTGATATGATCTTCACTGATAAGATATGGCTTAAGAGGGTCCTGAACCATCTCATGGATAATGCCATCAAATTCACTCTTGACGGATCGATTGACTTAACCTGTTCCAAGGAGAATGAAAACCTTGTATTCAAAATTAAAGATACCGGCATTGGCATCAATAAGGAAAACCTTGTAAGGATCTTTGAAGAGTTCAGACAGGAAATCGATGGCCATCACCGTCCCTTTGAGGGGCTCGGGATAGGGCTGACGCTCGCAAAAGAGGTTATCGAACGCATGGGAGGGACAATCTTTGTAGAATCGGAGAAAGGAATAGGATCCGAATTCAGTTTTGCTATCCCCTGCAGACCGGCCGGCAGTACGAAGACAAAACTGAAGAGTGTACTTAAAGAACAATCATTGGACCAGATTGACTGGAGTTCAAAGAAATGCCTCCTCGTCGACGATAATAAAGACGTACTTGTTTACCTGAACAGGACCCTCCTTGATACCGGGGTGCAGATCCTTACTGCAAGATCGGGCCTGGAAGCAATAGAGATCATTAAGAACACACCTGATATAGACGTTGTTCTCATGGATATGCAAATGCCTGAGATGAATGGTATTGAAGCTACAAAAGAGATAAGAACTATAAGGAAAACACTTCCGATAATTGCACAGACAGCTTTCATTTTTGAAGACGATAAAGACATTATTCTTGAGGCAGGTTGTGACGCCTGTCTTATTAAGCCGATCCGTAAGGAACATCTTCTGACTGTCCTGGCTTCGTTCATAAAAACAAATTAAAGAGCCTTGTCAGTATAAATCCTGATACAAACGCCGGGTTTTTATTATTACATTGCATATAACTTTTATCGATGCAAATCAGCTTCGCAGATATTATTTTGCCATTAGCTTTAAAAACAAGGCTTACCTACAGCATTCCTGAGGAGATGCAGGGAACTATAATACGCGGAACCAGAGTCCTTGTACAGCTGAAAGACAAAAAGGTATACACAGGTGTTGTTGCGAGAATACATAATGATACCCCGGATTTTAATGACATAAGACCGGTCCTAAAAGTATTTGGACCTGATCCCGTGATAAGTAGCAGGCAGCTGGATCTGTGGCGCTGGATAGCAGAATATTATATGTGTTGCGAGGGAGAAGTTATGAAAGCAGCTGTTCCGGCAGCTCTTTTCCCCGAAGGAGAAAAGCATGCTCCGGTTATCGAAAAATACAAGCCCAAAAAAGAAACTTTTATAGAACTCGACCACAAGTTTTCAGATGCTGAACTGAATAAGATACTTGATTCACTAAGGAAGGCTCCCCGGCAGTCAGATATCCTTACAGCATATCTTTATCTGACAGGCTATACGAATGACTCCGGGATAAAGCCTTTGAGAAAATCGTATTTATTAAAAAGATCCGGTTCAGCTGACTCCCATATTGATGGCCTTGTAAAGAAGGGGATCCTTAAGCAGCTGTCAATTGAGGTGGGAAGACTACGGCCTACAGATGATAAACCAGAACTGATAAGGGCTCTTAGTGAGATACAGAATAAAACATATAATATAATCCGGGAGCTTTTTAAGGGAAAAGATATAGTACTGCTACATGGAGTTACTTCAAGCGGCAAGACAGAAATTTATATCCATCTTATTGAAGAACAGCTTAAGAAGGGGAAGCAGGTCCTCTATCTTCTTCCGGAGATAGCTCTTACAGCTCAGCTGATAATAAGGCTGCAGAAGCATTTTGGCAATCAGACAGGGGTTTATCATTCCCGCTTTAATGATCAGGAGCGTGTCGAGATATGGAAGAAAGTAGCAGCGAACGATCCGGATTCGGGATACCGCCTGGTACTTGGTGTCAGATCATCGATATTCCTTCCCTTCGGTAATCTGGGACTTGTTATTGTTGATGAAGAGCACGACACATCGTATAAGCAGCATGATCCGTCGCCTCGTTATCAGGCACGCGATTCTGCGATAGTACTTGCCGGTATCCATAAGGCAAAGACAATACTCGGATCTGCCACACCATCAGTTGAGAGCTATTACAATGCTGAAACGGGGAAATACGGACTTGCTGAGCTGAAGGAGAGGTATGGGTCCATAAAGCTGCCATCGATAATCCTTGCAAATTCCCAGGAAGCCTACAGAAAAAAACTGATGGTGTCACATTTTACGCCGGAGCTTCTGAATTCAATTGATGAAGCTCTGGGAAGGGAGGAACAGGTAATATTATTCCAGAACAGGAGAGGTTTTTCACCATATATAGAATGTTCAGAATGCGGCTGGATACCTTTGTGCAAACAGTGTGCGGTCAACATGACGTATCATAAGAGCATAGGCAGGCTGGTGTGCCATTATTGCGGATACTCAACACCAGTACCCCACGGGTGCGGTAACTGCAGCTCATCAGGTCTGGTAACCAGGGGTTTCGGGACTCAGAAGATTGAGGATGAGATAAAGATAGTATTCCCTTCAGCGAAGGTGGGGAGGATGGATCAGGATACAACGGGCTCAAGGACTTCTTTCAACAGGATAATCAAGGCTTTCGAGGAGCGCCGAACAGATATTCTTATCGGCACTCAGATGATATCTAAGGGACTCGATTTTGAGAATCTTACTGTTGTAGGGATTCTGAATGCCGATAACCTGCTTAACTTTCCTGATTTCAGGGCTCATGAGAGGGGCTTCCAGCTTATGGAACAGGTAAGCGGAAGAGCCGGGAGAAGGCAGAAGCAGGGGAAGGTTGTCATACAGACATCTGATCCTGATAATAAGATAATAAGACTTATGCTGAGGCACGACTATAAGAGTATGTACAGGATGCAGATAGAAGAGCGGAAAACATTCAACTATCCGCCTTTCGTCAGGATGATACGGATAAACCTGAAGCATAAGGACAGGGCTGCCCTTAATGCATTTGCTGAAATCCTTGGCAGGGATCTTAAGGATATGTTCGGTAAAAGAGTTCTTGGCCCGGAGTACCCTCTTGTATCCAGGATACAGTCGTGGTATATAAAAACACTTCTGATAAAAATCGAAAAGGAGAAATCTCTGCAAAAAGCCAGGGAGATGATACGGGCAGGGATTGACAGGCTTGAAAAAGAAAAGGGTGCAGGGGGTTTGAGGATAGGGGTGGATGTGGACCCGTATTAGGAAGGGTGCAAAGGTTCAATGGTTCAAAGGCTCAACGGCGGAATGAGAAGGGAGAGGGGCGATGAGGAGAGGGGGGGTGTTTTTTAAGGGTTGCACGTTGCATGGTGCAGGGTGCATGGTGAAGAAGAGATGAGTGGTGAGTAATGAGTAGCGAGCAATACTTTGAGGTTGAGAGGATTGGGGGGATGTAAGAAAAAACACAAAGGAGAAAAAGCGATGATGGCAGCACAAGTAAATTCCCCCTTTGAAGGGGGCTGGGGGATGTTTCTTAATGGAGATTGGTGCAGGGTGAAAGAAGCGATGAGTGGTGAGTAGTGAGGTATGACCAAAATAAACTATGAAAACGATAGGAGCGGATAAATTATAAAATATGGTAGAGCTCCAGAAGCCGCTTAGCTGATTCTTCTGTACTCCAGTTATCGACGATAGTTTGCCGGATCTTTTCCGGATTAAGGGTTATTTTCATTGAGATTATTTCCGCAAGGATCTTTTGCAGGGATGCTATATCATCTGGAGGGAACAGGAATCCGTTCTCACCCTGTTTTATAACATCTGAATGGATCCCCACATTTTCGGTTGCTATTGTTATCAGACCGCAGGCCATGGCTTCGAGGCACACAAGGGAAAAGCCTTCAGATGCAGAAGCTATAACAACAATATCGCTGGAGGAATAATAATCAACAATATGGTCTGTCTCAGGAATGAAATTGATCTGTGATGATATTTCGTTGTCCCTTGCTACAGAAAGGATCATATCATAATACTCTTTATCATCTATTCTGCCAATAAATGCAAGGGTCCATTCGGGATTTGATTTCAGGATTTCTGAAGCAGCTTTTGCTACAATTAACTGACCTTTGGCTGGGCGTATCCTTCCGATAACACTTATAATATTATTTCTGGGTATGCTGTTGAATCCGGTTTTGTCTCTAATTTTAAAGAGATCAGTATCGATTCCGTGATGGATCATGGTATTGGGAAGCGAAAGGTTTTGAGACATCCGCCGGCTAAGGGTTATTACATTATCGGCTTTTCTCATCAGGCAGATTGTAAGAGCTGCAGGTTTACTTTCCGCATGTCGGGTGAAGACCAGTATGAATTTACCACCAAGGCTGCGCAGGAGCAGTGCGAAGAGTATCTCGTTTGTCCTGTGTGCATGTATTATGGTTTTATTTTTAACTGATCTTATCGTTTTTAACAGTCTTCCCAGGCTGATAAGAGGGGAATTAATACCATATCCAAAGACAGCTGCAGCAGAGTATTTATTAAGGGCCGGAATTATGTTTTCTATACTACGTGTGACACCTGTTGTTCTTCTGTGGAAATGGAGATGGATTATCATCAGGGATTAATATTTGCACAAATATATCACAGAATTTACTATTTTTGTCAGCCTGATTGTCTTAGTTTAAGTTTAGGTGATCAGGGTCTTTTTTCGCCAGAGCCACAGAGGGCAAATACCGCCTTCGCTTAAGCTTCGGCGGTCAAAGCGGGGTGTAGCACAGTTGGCTAGCGCGCCACGTTCGGGACGTGGAGGTCGGAAGTTCGAGTCTTCTCACCCCGACATAAAAAAGAGCGAGAGTGAGAGCGGGAGCGAGCACTTTCGCTCTTTTTTCTCGCTCTCGCTCTCATACTCACACTTGCTAGATAAACCTCAAACGTATGGATCAATATCCAGATCCGACTATCCAGATCAAATAAGCTTGTATATCAGATATTTACGAGGCCATTTTTATTAGTAGTACAAAAAGTAGTACAAAGAATTTTGCTAGACCAATAAGTAATTAATGCAACAATTTTTATCTAAGCTCCCAGAATTCTAATCAGATCATCATTCAGGTAGTAAACTCCCGAACCATCTCGTTTTGGAGTCAATATTCTTGCAGTTACAAGTTCTTCCATACGTTTTGAAAGAGTTGTTCTGGAAGATCTGCCTAAGACATGGCCAATTACCATGGGTTTGATATAAGGTTGACTAAAGATGGCCTCATTTACCTCTTTTGTATACCATTTGATTTTTGATTTGCCATATTTCAATGTTGAATCCATCTGTTCCATAATGTCGTTGATCAGATTGTTGGTCAGGGCAGATGTGTTTTCAACGGCATCAAGCATATAAAGAATCCAATTTTTCCATGATCCCATTTGTGTTACTGCTCCTAAATTGAAGTAGTAGTCTGATTTATTAATGATTATATATTTCGACAGGTAAAGAACAGGTTGATTTAATAGTCCGGACTTTATCAGGTAAATCAGGTTAAGAATTCTTCCTGTTCGACCATTACCGTCCTGGAATGGATGAATTGCTTCAAACTGGTAATGCGCAACACACATTTTTATTAATGGATCAGTTGAATATTTGATATCGTCATTTAGATAACTTAAAAGATTATCCAAAAGTTGCTCAACAATATCATTTCCTCTTGGGGGAGTATAAATTATCTCTCCCGGACGGAACTCACTCTGTCCTCTTTTAATAACAACGTTTGCCTGTGAGGGTCGTATTCCGGATGATGTACTTTTAATTTGGCGAAAAATGGAGAGTACTGACTGGAGATTTAAGACTTTCGTTTCTTTCAATGCATGAAAGCCAGCCCAAAGAGCTTCTCTGTATCTTAGAACTTCTTTCACAGCCCGATCCGCTTTTTCCTCACTTTTATTATCTGAAACTGCTTTATACAATTTGTCTTCAGTTGTAAAAATATTTTCAATTTCAGTAGAGGTTTTTGCTTCCTGCAGTGCTATTGTGTTCACCAGCATATAAGGATTAGGAAGCCTCATCACATTTATGTTTACCGAAGCCAATGCTCTTGAGGAGGAAACCAGCTTTTTCAGAATATCAGGGTCGTTATCTATTTCACTTGAAGGCGGAAGAAGAGGAAGATTGTTATAAGGAATGCTTCTGTCGAATTTTGTTTTAGTCATAGATGTTCAATATTTACTAGATTATGGACATGATGCAAATTTATAATGTAATTTAATTAAAAACAATGATACATGTCCAATTATTTAAGAATTCTGGACATATTGCCAATACATGTCCATATGCATGCTAAATCTGGTTTCCACTTATAATCAGTTAGTGTAAAAGGTCTTGTAAGTTAAAGTATAGATATTCATTAGAACTTTGAAGTAATAATAGAATTATCAAAATACTCACAACTATAGAAATAAATTGCTTATAATTATTGTACATACTAATTTTCGTATTTTCGTTTACAAAAAGATACTTAGATTATAATGACCCGGAGGTATAAATCATTCACTTGTCAGAAGTAACAAGTTTCAATAAACTGGCAATTTTGTATTTCTATGCTATCGGGAACCTGAAGGCAGCTGAATCACGTTATGAGATTCTTAATGAGTTAGCACCCGAAGATCCTGATACTGAAGAGATTTTTCCCTATCTGATGAAAGCCCGTCTGGAAGCTGGCCGGAAAAGAATGGAGGAAGAAAACAAAACCAGAATAAGTGTTAAAACCATTTCAAATAATAAAACACTCCAAAGAGAGACAAAACCCGATTTTATAAACAGGGAAATTGACTGGCTTTATGAGAACGGATTGAGAATTGAGAAAGAAAAACTTAGAATCATTTTAAGCCTGCCTTATAACAGTCTGGTATCAGATTTAACACTCATCCTGAAGGACATCCCTGAAACATTCCGGCAGGAAGAAGATTTTATAGAGTTCTGGTATGGCGATTTTTTGACAAACGGTTTCTGGGAACCTCTTTACTATTTGTCTGAAAACAACCTCGGAACTCTGAAAGAATTTGTATTGACTCCGAATATCTGGATTTATGCCAGAAGTGAGATTTCATGTTGTGTAGGTCAGATAGGTCTTCATCAACCGGAAAGGAAAGGAGAAGTCATTAAATGGTTCAGGGATATATTCAATCATTTGGCCGAAGCATCTTTGGAAGATGAAATAATTGATAGTGACTTTATCGGGCTGGCAATCTGCGATGCACAGGACTTAAGAGCAACCTAACTATTGCCAGAAATTAAATAATTATTTGACCTGGGTTATGTAAGCAGGGGGATATGCGGTGATTTTAATGACATTGAAAAGGAGATATACGAACCAGGCTCCGCGGCATCTCAGTATTCTGTTGGCCGCGGAGTAATATAAATATTTTAATTAAATCCAGCTTTAGTTACTGTTAAGGTTTCCTAATATTGATTTGGCTGGCCTGGTGTCGGAAGGTTACTGGCTGCCTGAGCACCTGTTTCATGAGCTTTAGTCAGAGTGGCAGTGAGAGTTATACCACTGCCGGAGACCTGGGCACCCATTGGGTGAGCTTTACTGAGTGAGGTAGTGAACCTGAGAGAGTTGGTCGGAACGTAATTGGCGCTGCCAATACGACCTCTTGCCGGTAATATTGTAGCAATGGTTGCTGTCTCGGCATTTGAACCG
>CAYNRI010000061.1:0-15882 GCA_964399575.1 uncultured Rikenellaceae bacterium | reverse complement strand
AATGCCGGTCTGAATCCTTTTGATTCCCTTGATCTGTCAGGTAAAATCAAACCATACAGGGCGTGGGTAAGATATTCTTCAGAACAATTTGAGTTAAGACTGGGGTTGCAGAAATTGAATTTCGGCTCAGCCTCAATAATGAGGCCTCTGATGTGGTTCGATCAGATCGATCCCCGCGATCCCCTGCAGCTCACCGATGGTGTATGGGGATTGCTGGCAAGATATTATTTCCTGAATAATGCAAATATCTGGCTATGGGGGCTTTACGGAAACAACGAGAGAAGAGGATGGGAAATTGTACCTGTCAATAGCAGAATCCCGGAATTTGGAGGCAGAGTGCAACTTCCTGTTCCTTCAGGAGAGATAGCCCTTTCCTATCATCACAGGGTAGCCGACAGCAGGGAAACAGGAACCGGCGTGCCCTCACTTGAAAAGATCCCTGAGAACAGAATAGGTTTCGATATTAAATGGGACATGAAAGCCGGCTTCTGGATTGAAGGCTCTCTGACCCATAAAGGCAAAAACATCGGTATGCTTACCAACCAGTTGATCCTGAATGCCGGAGTTGATTATACCTTTGGACTGGGGAATGGCATCTATTGTGCTTATGAACAACTATTCACCACTTACGATGAAAAACTTTTCTCAGTTGATAATAAAACTTCGTTCTCCCTGCTTACAGCCAATTATCCGGTAGGAATGTTTGACCGTCTTGGCGCAATTGTCTTCTATAACTGGGATGCACATAATATCTACACTTTTCTCAGCTGGCAACGGCAGTTTGATAAAATAATGCTCTATCTTATGGCATACTGGAACCCGGAGTCATATAAGCTCCCGACACAGGATGATTCGCAGAATATTTTTGCGGGAAAAGGTATTCAGCTAATGTTTGTATTCAATCACTAATAATATTGTAATGGAAAACTCATCAATTATTAAAATTGAGGATCTGATCAAAAAATTTCCTATGGGGAAGAGTGAATTCACCGCTCTTAATGATATCGATATTGTTTTAACAACAGGCGAATTTGCCGGACTTATCGGACCCAGCGGTTCAGGGAAAACAACTCTCCTGAATATAATTGGCTCACTTGACACCCCTTCGTCAGGTTCAGTTACAGTACTGGGAAAATCGATCTCTGATCTGAATGCCAGGGAGGCTGCAAGACTTAGAAAAGAGAGCCTCGGATTCATCTTTCAGAGCTACAACCTTCTGGCAGTTCATACTGTTTATGAGAATGTTGAATTCCCTCTTCTTCTTCTGCGTCTCTCAGCTTCAGAAAGGAAGAAGATGGTGATGGATGCACTGGAGTGGGTCGGACTTACTGATAAAGCAAAATCCAAACCTCCCCAGCTCTCAGGAGGCGAATGTCAGAGAGTGGCTGTTGCAAGAGCAATGGTCAAAAGACCATCACTTGTCCTGGCAGATGAGCCCACTGCAAACCTTGATGCAGCTAACTCCCATAATATTCTGAAAACAATGGAAAATCTTAACAGGGAACTGAAAACAACTTTTCTCTTTGCAACTCATGATGACAAGGTTATCAATTACCTGCGCAGAAAAATATTCCTTATCGATGGCAGGATCGATAAGGATGAAATAGTCACAAACTAACAACAGGTATCATGAAACTGGCAATAAAGCTCGCTTTCCGGAACCTGATCGGGGCCGGATTACGTACCTGGCTGAACGTTATTGTACTGTCATTCTCTTTTGTTGTAATTATCTGGATGAAAGGAGTAATAACAGGATGGGATCACCAGGCAAAAGTCGACATGACCAGCTGGCAGATCGGCGAAGGTCAGTACTGGCAGGAAAATTATGATCCTTATGATCTTTTCTCCTTATCTGAAAGCCATGCTCCCGTGCCTCCTGAATTTCACGATGAGATCAGGAAAGGTGATATGGAACCTCTGCTTGTTGTACAGGGATCGATCTACCCGCAGGGAAGACTGCAGTCGATAATGATAAAAGGCATCAATCCCGCACAAAAGATCTTTCTCCTCCCTGCACACAAACTTGATACTTTAATTTCAGATGCTATCCCGTCAATAGTTGGTTCTGTCATGGCAAGAAATCTGAATATCAGTGAAGGCGACAGGGTTATGATCCAGTGGAGAGACGCTAACGGGACCTTTGATGCTTCAGAGATCTTTGTTACCGAAGTATTTTCGGTTAACGTTCCTGAGGTTGATCAGGGCCAGGTTTATGTTGCACTCGACAAATTGCAGTCAATGACAGATCTTGAAGATGAAGCAACAATTCTGACATATAATAATGGTGAAAAACTAAGACCTGAAGCAGACGGATGGATACATAAGAGCAAGACGGAACTTACAAAGTCGGTCGACGATCTGATAAAGGTTAAAACAGCCGGCACATCAATTCTTTACTTTATCCTGATATTACTTGCAATGCTTGCCATTTTTGACACCCAGGTTCTCTCAATATTCCGCCGGCAGAAGGAAATAGGTACCTATATTGCCCTGGGGTATACAAGAAAGGAAGTTGTAGGGCTTTTCACCCTTGAAGGGACAATGACTTCTGTTCTTGCAGCCCTTGTATCAGCTGCTTACGGTCTGCCTTTCCTTGCCTGGCAGGCAAAAGTCGGATGGACTATGCCAATTGACACAAGTGAATTCGGAATGGCTATAGCCCAGACCCTATATCCTGTTTATAGTGCCGGACTTGTAGTTTCAACAGTTCTCATAATTATGACAGTAACTGCAGTAGTTAGTTACTGGCCATCAAGAAAAATCGCCAAAATGAATCCAACAGAAGCTTTAAGGGGGAGGATCCAATGATAAAATTCTTATTTAAAGGACTCTTAAGGGACAAGAGCCGGAGCAGGCTGCCTGTCCTTGTTGTTACAATAGGCGTCACTCTTACTGTCCTTATGCATGCCTATATTACAGGTTTTATGGGTGATATAATCGAGATTAATGCCCGTTTTTCAAATGGCCATCTTAAGGTAATGACACACGGATATGCCGAAAACATGAGGCAACTACCTAATGACTTGGCACTTATGAACACGTCTTCCCTCCTGTCTGACCTTAAAAAGTTTTATCCTGATACTGAATGGTCGCCAAGGATCCAGTTCGGAGGGCTTGTTGATGTACCTGATGAAAACGGTGAGACAAGGTCACAGGGACCTGCAGCAGGAATGGGACTGGAACTGCTGACCCCGGGGTCAGCCGAGATCAGACGGATGAATTTTATCAAATCCCTGGTCCGCGGCCAGATGCCTTCAGAACAGAATGAAGTATTGCTCAGCGAAGAATTTTCAAGGAAACTGGGAGTGAACCCTGGTGATAAAATAACATTTATCGGTTCAACAATGAACGGAAGCATGTCTATTACAAATTTCGTGCTCGCCGGAACTGTAATAATGGGACATGAGGCACTCGATAAGGGAACACTGATAGCAGATATCGATGATGTAAGAAATGCACTTGACATGGAGGATTCAGCCGGAGAGATACTTGGATTCCTGAAAGGAGGATTCTACAATGATGAAGTGGCCCGTTCTGAAGCCGGAAAATTCAATTCTGAAGGTTCTGAAAATACCGATGACTTCACCCCTGTTATGAAGACCCTCAGTGAGCAGGGGACAATGGGGACATATGTCAACATGACAAAACTATGGTCGTTCTATATTTCACTGATTTTTATAGTTGCCATGTCGCTTGTGTTATGGAATGCCGGATTGCTTGGAGGTCTCCGCCGTTATGGAGAGTTTGGCATAAGGCTTGCAATGGGTGAAGAGAAAGGGCACATTTACAGTACACAGATTTATGAATCTATTATGATAGGTTTTACAGGATCCGTCATCGGAACATTTTTTGGCCTCTTACTTGCATGGCTGATCCAGAAATATGGTATTGACATTTCCGGATTAATGAGAGGTTCAGCAATGATGCTGCCTGCTGAAATACGGGCCAGAATAACACCAGTTGATTTTTACATCGGTTTTATACCCGGATTGATATCAACAGTGATCGGCACAATGCTATCCGGAATAGGTATTTATAAACGACAGACTGCCAGGCTTTTCAAAGAGCTGGAAGCTTAATACTTAAAACAATGAAAAGGATATTATCAAACTCTTTTCTGCTGTTTTTTATCCTGTCAGCCTCAGGGCAGGATGCAAACCAGATTCTTGACAAAGTTGAAAAAAACATGTCATCAGATAACCGGATATTTGAATCTTCAATGATAATACATGGTTCAAGAGCAACCCGGACAATTACCTCCAGGACCTATGCTGTCGGGGAAAAACGATCATTTACTGAATACCTGTCCCCTGCACGAGAGCAGGGGACCAAGATGCTTAAACTTGAAAATCAGTTATGGATATATTCTCCATCTACTGACAGGACTATCCAGATCTCAGGACATATGCTCAGGCAATCGGTCATGGGTTCTGATCTCTCATACGAAGATATGATGGATGACAGAAAGATTTCTGAGATCTATTCTGCTGAAGTAACAGGCACCGAACAGATTGATGGAAGGAATACCTGGATCCTTTCGCTTACTGCAAAAGTAAGCAATGTTGCATATTACTCAAGAAAGATGTGGATAGATATGGAAAGGTTCGTTCCCCTGCGCGAAGAATTATTTGCACGAAGTGGTCAGCTGCTTAAAAGAACAACATTATCAGATGTAAGAATGATTGAAAAAAGATGGTTCCCCATGAAAATAATTTACAAGGACCTGCTCAGGCAGGGAGACGGAACGGAATTTATTATCACTTCAGTAAAATTCAATCAATCAATACCTGATTATATATTTACTAAAGCCTCCCTGAAACAGTAATCAAACAGTATCAGATCTGTGCCGAAAGGCAATTGGATTAATCCCTATTTTCTGTTATATTGCCTCCTGAACAGGAATTAATAAAAATAATTGTTACTAAATGACAATGGAAGAAACATTTAAAAAATGGAGCGAAGAAATTATCCCATGGCTTCTTGACCATGGAATAAAAATCATTGTAATTGCAATTGCTGCATGGCTCATAAATAAGATCGTTTGCCGGATAATAAGAAGAACGGTAAGAATAGCTGTTGTCCGTGATGAGAATATGTCGGAGGAAGCTGAAAGGAAACGCGAAGACACTCTTATAAGGATTTTCACAGGCGCCAGCAGAATACTTTTTCTTGTTCTCGCTGTACTTATGATATTGCAGGAGGCGGGACTGCAGATAGGACCCATCCTCGCCGGCGCAGGTATTGCAGGTCTCGCTCTTGGATTTGGGGGACAATATCTCATTAAGGATATTATAACCGGATTGTTTATTATCCTTGAAAACCAGTACCGGATAGGTGACGTTGTGAAAATTGACGGAGAATCAGGCACTGTTGTTGATATAAGTTTAAGAAAAACAACCCTGAGAGATCTCGACGGCACTGTGCACCACTTTCCTCACGGCTCAATAACGAGAGTATCAAATCTTTCAAAAGACTGGGCCAGGGTAAATCTCGATATAGGCATTGCATACGATTCAAACCTGGAACATGTTATAAAGATTGTTAACATTGTCGGGAATGAACTGGCAAATGACCCAGAATATAAGGATTTTATAATTACCCCTCCAAAATTCCTCAGAGTTAATGATTTTGCTGATTCTGCAATAATTATTAAGATCCTCGGTGATACAAAACCATTAAAACAATGGGAAATAACTGGAGAATACCGAAAACGGTTAAAGATTGCCTTTGATAAGGAGGGAATTGAAATACCTTTTCCTCAGAGGGTCATTCATCAGAGCAATTGATGTAACAAATTAATAAATAATTAATTAAATCCTCAGCTGAAAATTATCATGGATCAACCGACAACAAATAAGCGATTCGGCACAACCCCCGTTTTTTTTACTGCTATATCGACAATTCTTGGGGCAATCCTGTTCCTGCGATTCGGATTCGCAGTTGGCACTTTAGGTTTCTGGGGCGCTCTGCTTTTAGTAATATTAGGCCATTCGCTCACTATTCCGACGGCATTAGCCCTGTCAGAACTTGCTACAAACAAACGTGTCGAAGGAGGAGGAGAATACTTCATTATTTCAAGGTCATTCGGACTGAATATCGGAGCTACTATCGGAATAGCGCTTTATTTATCTCAGGCTATCAGTGTTGCTTTCTATGTAATAGCTTTCACTGAAGCATTTGAATTCGTTTTTAATTTCTTTTCAGATTCACTAAATTTCAACCTTCCCCGCCAGGTGATAAGCATTCCTTCAATGCTTGTACTTGGATTTATTATTCTCAGGAAAGGTGCCAATATGGGAGTTAAACTCCTTTATATAGTTGTGGCCATATTATTTATATCTCTATTGTTCTTCTTCCTTGGTTCAACTGAATACAGTGAGATAAACGGCTCCAGGATACCCGGCGGGGATCTCAGGAACCTGAATGATTTTTTCATGGTGTTCGCAATTGTCTTTCCTGCATTTACCGGTCTAACTGCCGGAGTAGGACTTTCAGGTGATCTTAAGAATCCCTCCCGTGCAATTCCCAGGGGTACATTAATAGCTACAATAATCGGGATGATTGTGTATGTTGCAGTGATTTATAAGCTTACAATCTCCGTGAGTTCTGAAGATATGATCGCAAACCAGCTAATAATGTCTAAAATTGCAATTCTCGGCGTTTTTATAATACCTCTCGGACTTGCAGCTTCAACTCTGTCATCGGCTATTGGTTCTGTTATGGTTGCCCCCCGGACACTCCAGGCCCTTGCACTTGATTCTTCTTTCCCCTCAAAAAATCTCAACAGATGGCTCTCTCTGGGAAGAAAATCAGATAATGAACCAATAAATGCCTCACTTGTAACAGTGATAATAGCTCTTGTCTTCGTAACTCTGGGAAATGTAAATGCTGTTGCCGAGATAATATCGATGTTCTTTCTTGTAACATATGGCTCTCTTTGTCTTATTTCCTTTCTTAATCATTTCGGATCATCTCCTTCATACAGACCTTCTTTCAGATCAAAATGGTATTTTTCACTTCTTGGTTTCCTTGTTGCATTATGGGCTATGTTCAGGATCAACACCCCTTATGCAATTGCATCACTGATACTTATGGCAGTGATATACTCTTACATAAATGTCTATCACAGGGAAAGGGAAGGACTCGAGTCGCTCTTTGCAAATGCCCTGTTCCAGATGAACAGGAATATCCAGGTTTATCTGCAGAGATCAGCAAACAAAAAGAAAGCCAAGGACTGGAGACCAAGCGCTATCTGCATATCAAAGGATTCATTTGCACGGACAAGGGCCTTCCAGCTGTTAAACTGGATATCTTACCGCTATGGCTTTGGCACCTATTTGCACAGAATTGAAGGATATTACTCAAAAGCAACTAGCCTTCAGGCAACGGAAGAGCTCTCTAAACTGATAGATATCTATGATACAACTAACAATCATGTTTATGTTGATACTCTTATATCTCCGTCATACACTTCAGCCCTCGCCCAGGCTATTCAGATACCTGGTATCTCAGGAATGGAGAACAACATGGTTATTCTTGAATACGACAAGGAGAATCCGGAAAACCTTCCGGAAATAATTGAGAATACCGGTCTCATAAAAGCCGGGAACTTCGATATCTGCCTCCTTGCCTCAAGCAGAAAAGATATCAATTTCAGAAATGAGATTCATTTATGGATAGATACACGTTATCCTGAAAACTCGAGCCTCCTTATACTTCTGAGCTTTATTATCTCGGGCCATCCTGACTGGAAAAGATCAAACATCAAGATATTCGAGACCTGCAAGCCCGAAAATTATGAAGAAACCAGATCAGGACTTACTGAACTTGTCAGGACAGGCAGATTACCGATAACAGAAAAGAATATCGAGATAATCAGGGAAGAAGCCGGAATGACTTTAAAGAATCTCATAAATGAAAAATCATCCACAGCTGCACTCACTATGATTGGCATTGATATTCAGGTCCTGAAACGCAAGGGCGAATCTGTACTGACAGGATATGATGGTATAGGGACGATCCTCTTCATCAATTCACACAACCAGAAAGATATAATTTGATCAGGAAATTTCAGTAGGGCTGCCTTTAGTCCTGCCAATCCATGACAGATCCATATCCATTCCGAATTGTTCACGGAAGATCCTGTAATAGAACAGTTCTTCCTTTGTATTTAAGATCAACTCATCAGTGAGTTTTCTTTCCTTTCTGAAATCATTGTCAGTGATCTTCTCTGATGCATATTCAGACACCAGGTCTTTTATCCCTGCACCTTCCCAGAATTTTGCCTTGGGCCTCTTAAGTATCTCGTCCGGAAGCAATCCTTCGAGAGCTTTTCTGAGTATCCATTTTTCTGTATTTCTGAAGATCTTATACCTGACCGGTATCGTAAAGGCAAATTTTATTACTTCCGGATCCGCAAAAATCACATGCGCAGTTATCCCATGAGCTGAAGCGCTCCTGTCTACCCGCTGAAGAGCTGTGTTGTGCAGGCTTCCGGTTATCTTTAAAAGTTCATCCTCAAGAGAGGAGACAGGTATTGTTTTCAGGTATTCATATCCTGCAAACAATTCATCCCCTCCTTCCCCCGAAAATACTTCACTGATATGTTCTGATGCCAGTTTAGCAACAAGATAATTAGTCATGCTTGATCTTACAAGAAGTGCATCGAATGATTCAAGATGATAGATTACATCCGGGAGTGCTTTGATAAGATCGTCAACTGTAACTATAATTTCATGGTGCTCAGATCTGAGGAATTGTGCCATTTCGCCGGCATATTTCAGGTCGGGAGCACCTTTTATTCCGGCCGTGAAAGTTTTAAGTTTTCTGACTTTCCCTGCAGCAAGGGCACATATGGCACTTGAATCAAGTCCTCCCGAAAGCCAGGATCCTGCCTCATCTGACCTGATGCATTCCGAAACAGCTTTTTTAAGAATTTCCTGAAGCTCCTTTGCAGTTTTCTCCGGATCCTGGTCAAGGTAATTGCCTTTTCCCAATTTATAAAAAGCAGCAGGACCTGAATTATCAATTGAATGTCCGGGAGCCAGCTCAAGTACATTATCAGTTACTTTTAAAAGCCCTTTTACTTCTGAAGCAAAACACAGATTCCCTGATCTGTCCTTACCATAATAAAGCGGGGCTACTCCCAGTTCATCACGATAAAGTCTGATCTGTCCGTCCGAAATTATTCCTTTTATGTAGTGTCCGGGGCCGCTGGTGTATCCTATCTCTCCTTTTTCCAAAGATCCTTTTACACTTGAATCTTCATGTTCATTCCAGATAATGCCTGCTGTAATACCATCTTTTTCAATTATATGTCTGTAAGATCTGCCTCTGTGATTAATTGAACTGAGCATCATCTCAACCTCTTTCCTTACACCTGGTCTTGCAATTCCTGCTATTCCTGCCATAATCTTATAAATAATTAACAATTTAATTCCTTCATTCCACAGTATCCGGCCTGCTAGTAAGCAGGCAATCGTCCAATCCTTTCCTTCTCGTACAGTTTTTCCCCGGTCTCCCTGTCTATCGCATACCATGCCCCGTCAATCAGCCTTGTTGTAATTCTGCCACACAGGTGAGGATTACCCTGAAAATGAGGTGTATCGAGTAGGCCTTTTTTGATTGTAGCTGATATCACATAAGGGTCAGACCATGGATCTTTGCTTTCCTTACTGCCTCTCATACGGATCTCTTCCAGTAATATCCCTGCTTCATTTTTCAGCTCTTCCTTCCTGTCCCTTACTTTTTTATTGTCAGTAAGATCCGGCATCCCATAAAGTGTATTATGAAGGACTCCATGTACTATATTGCAGCTCTGGATAAGTTCATCGGGAAATATTGCATGATCACCCTCGCTGAATCCAACAACATGAAGAATATGTGGTTTTAGTGCAAGACTTACAACAGCCGATGCAGCAAGCTGACCTTGTGCAAAAGAGGGATCGGAAGAGAAATGAGCCAGCCCTGCTCTTACCTCTCTGAAAACAGTAAATGATCCATCTGACAGTTCTTCAATAAGCTCGTTTTTGGCAAGCATCTTTGCTATATCCATTTCAGCTGATGTTCCCGGAGGATTATTGAACATGTACTGCGACACATAGTTTTTCACACCTGCTTTCTTCGCATTATAGGCTGCCAGAAAAGCCATTGCCACTGCAAGTGAATCATGTGCATCCCGTAAACTCCACTGGTGAGATTCATTGACTTCAACAGGGATTCCTTTTTCAGCATACCAGTGCATAACCTGCTGATGTTCCTTTATAGCTTCCTCTATTGAACGTTTTGACCGTCCGTCGATCACGCTGTACCAGCATAAAGGTATTGCACCCCATGCATTATTAATAGTCTTCACGCTCATTTCAGCCCATTTCATAAGATCACGCGTACCGGCATAGCACCTTACAAGAGGGTAATTGCCCCGTCTGGTACTTTCATATATTGCAATCAGATCTTCAGGTTTTCTGACAGGCACCCCCCCTGCTCCATTCTGGCTTTGATCCATTTCTTCAGGATGGAAAAAATGTTCCTGTGCATTCTGGTCAGGTCCTACAGACAGGACATCAAGTATCCCTGCTTCAGAGATCTTTACAACTCCTTCAATAGTCTCTTCAAGTGTCGGTCTGCCAAAATGATGACGTATAAGCGGATAAGGATATTTCTGATCGATCCTGTCAAGAAGATTGCCTGCGATTGTATCTGCCGACTGCCGGCCTGAACCGCCTCTGAGATATTGCTTTATCGATTCAGCCTTATCTGTGCCGTCAAAAACCTTTTCAAATAACCCGCTTTTCAAAGCAACAGCAGCAACAGGAGGTGTCCCTCCGAAAATCATCCGGGTATTCTTCAGACCTTCCTTTTGAAGCTCATCTTTCAGATTGTCAAACAGTTCTGATGCAGTTTCCGGAGTGAGCCTGTAACTAATAGCTGTTATATCCGGTTTCTCTTCCCTTATCAGCTTAATTATTCTTTTTACGGGGACAGCCGGTCCAAAGGATATTGTCCGGTAACCTTCTGTCTCAGCAAGCTTAAGGAAATGATGTAATCCTCCAACATGTACACAGCTGCCAATAGCAGCTCCAATGATTGTTTTCATGGTGATTATGTTTATTTGAAACCCGAAATACTCCGGCTTCTGATTTTACTTTACCTGCTCACCGATAGCGAGCAAACGGATATCTCTGACACTCATGCCTGCGATACCAAGATTTTCTATTGTTCGTCCACCAGCCCAGTAATTGCATTCGTTAAGTCCGCATCCAAGCTGGATTATTGAATCGATAGTGGGGGTTTTAACATTAAGCATTTTACCGATTGATGCAATCGGGACCAGACTGAAGGGGATATCTTCTTCAATATACCTGACTCTTAATGATCTTGGAGCTAAAATCCCTCTGTAGCCGATGTTTTTTCTCATAGCTTCGAACAGGGTATTCCCTGCAGAGCTGTAAGCCATATATAGCCATTGCCTGGCAGAGATGGTCCGTATACCTATTGCTTCGGCAACGCTGATGCGTTCCTCATCAATCTTCTCAAGTATTTTTGTTACAGCGGGTGTTGCACCTTCATGATAGAACTGAAAATCGGTGTCGTGCTCAATCCATCCGGCATTAAGGATACACAGTGCAGGATGAAAAACACTGCCAATGTTTTCAAGGCTCGTCTTGAAAACATTATCTCCGGGTACAAACTGCGGATAAAATTGCCTTAGTCTGCTTATCACTTCCGGAATGAGATGTGCCCTTATAGATGCAACAGGTATAGAGTGTTTAATCCTGAAAATATGGACCTGGGAAGGCCCTGTTGCACGTGATGCATATATGAAGGTCTGAGCCTCGGCAATTATTACATCAGCTTTTACCTTCATTCTTTCCAGTACCTGTTTGAACTCTATTGCACCGAATGTCCTGCCCGGATGAAGTACAATTATCTGCCCGTCTTTCAGATGTGGTGCCATCTGTTCAGCCATCCAGCGATGACCATTTGCAGGAACCGCTACCATAATGAGCTCAACACCATCTATTGCATCTTTAATAGACGTTGTTGCAAGATGCAGCTTGCCGAAACCTTCGACTTCTCCCGTTATTTCAATTGTACCGGATGATTTGACTCCCCACAGTCTCTCCTCTCCTCTGTTAAAGAGATTCACTTTATGTCCCATCAGAGCAAGATGACCAGCCATTGCCAGACCTCCGTGACCCGCTCCGAGAACCGCAATTTTATATCTTTTTCTGGAATTTGGCATAGCTTTTCACATTTAGAATATAGTGATACCGGATCATTCAATTCCTTATCCGGAAGGCAGCTTATTACAAATATAATGAAATTCTGCCTTAAAACCAAAAAAAAGCCTGCCAAGGCAGACAGGCTTTTAAAACAAAGTATTAAAAGAAAAGAAACAATTTATTTAAGTCTGACCCTGCAATTACCTATTGTTATATCATTGCAAAGTATCTGAATCTTATATTCACCTTTTGGCAGTTTTTCCTTCGAAGCATATGTCAGCGACACAGTACGCGATTGTTCAAATTCTCCGCTCATTGCTGACAGGCTGGCTGTGAAATTTCTCGGGTCCGGACCAATATCCCATGTAAGAGATGCATTTTCAGGAGTCACTGTTGATCCGCTTGGTGTGGTAACTTTGAAATCTATGTTTTCAGTCAGGCTCTGAGGTACCTCAAAATTAATATTCAGTTTCTTTGTCCTGCACGCCCAGAAAGTAAGCTTCTCCTTCTTCTTACCCCGCGATCCGTATACCATAAAATTATCTGAATCGTAAAGGTTCATCTCTTGAAGTTTTACTTCAAGATTCTCTTTATCAGCTTCGAGGGCTGAAATAGATTTCTGCATCTCATCCTTCTGCGCAGCGAGGCGTTCGTAGTCATTCTTTAAGGTAGCAAATTCATTGTCAAGAGTCTCTTTTGCCTGTTTAACAACAGCCAGCTCAGTATTATCGCTTGTCAGTGTCTTGTTCTGCCTTGAAAGCGATGATATCCTCCTATCCCTATCAGAGATTGAGGATCTCAGATCAGCAAGCGTCTTTTCATCTGCTTCATTTTTTGCCTGAAGGGATGCCAGATCATTCTTTACCTTTTCAAGCTCTTTCTCTACAAGCAACCTTTCTGAAAGAAGAGACTCTGAACGGAGTTTCTCGGCATTCAGATTCTTCTTGCTCTTCGAATTCATTATAAAACCAAGAGCTGCCAGCAAAAGGAAAAGAATAATAAGGGCTATACCGATAATATTCCTGGTTTGTGATGTTTCCATAGCTAATATGATTTCCCGGGAACAATAATACGCCTCAAACATTAATCTGGCATTAACGTCAGATTAAAAAGTTATTAAAAGCTGCCGGCTGTCCCTTTATCATTGGCAAGAGGCAGCTCAAGGATCACCCTTGTCCATGTATTGTGATCAGAAAAAACTGAGATAGTCCCCTGGTGGTTTTGAATTATCTTTTTCACAAGAGACAGTCCAATCCCGTGTCCCGGGATAGTCTTGGAAATATTTCCCCTGTAGAAGGGTTCAAAGACCTTCTCGATATCCTCCGGAGGAATACCAGGGCCCCAGTCTGTAAATGTCAGAACGACTTTATTATCAACGCAGTCAAGCAGTACCTCAGCAGCATGATCACCGGAATACTTGCATGAGTTCTCAAGGATATTTGAAACTGCTGTTCTCAATAGGGATTCATTCCCTGTAACCAGCATCTGCTCAGCTTCGCCAGTGGCAGAATCGAGTCCGATCCTGATATTAACTGTAAATCCCGGATTTGATTTCCTTATTTCTTCTGCAGCCTGCCAGAGAATATCATCCATCCTGATTAGCTCGACACTTTTATCCGTAGCACCTGAACTTGTGCGTGCAAGAAGAAGGAGGTTGTTTGCAAGATCAGTCAGATTTCTGATATCCTCCATTACTGAAGCTATTGTTGATTTGTAATCGGTCTTTTTCCTGTCCTTGAGCAACAGCACCTGCAGCTGACCAGATATTGAAGTAAGGGGTGTCCTTATTTCATGACTTGCATTGGAGATGAAATCTTTCTGAAGACTGAAAGCTTCTTCAAGGCGTGAAAGCATATTATTGAAAGTACGGGCAAGCCGGGCAATCTCATCCGTTCCGTTACCTTCATCCACTCTCAGGTTAAGGCTGTTTATCGAAACTTCTTCCACACTTTTTATTACTGAAGATATTGGGTCCATAGCCTTTCCCGAATAAAACCACCCTGCAATAAAAAACAGTATAAAACTTATCAGGCAGACAACTATGAGGATTATCCTGAGATTCCTGATCTTCAACAGTCCGAGAGGATCAGTAGCAGCTGCAATAACAACGAAACGGTCATATCGTTCTGTAAACAGGAAGCCCAGTATATCATAAGGCTTCTGCCTGTATTGCACTCGTCCTGTCAGCCTTATTTGTGAAAGGATATTGTTATCTATCTTAATATCGCCCCTTTCATCAGAGGTGTAGAGGATATCATTTTTATAATTAAGTATTATGATTCTTTCATCAGGGAAATTTATTGGATTGTCTCTCTCAATCCTTCGCAGCAGATCCGCATCGATCTCATCTATCTCGACAAGGATCTTGGCTGTATTGGTGGATTTATTTTCAAGACGCTGGTAAAAATCATCTCTTCTGTAATTTGCTGAAAAAAAATAGATAGCCAACGAAGCTATTATCATAATAGCTCCGCCGATGAACAAAAACTGCAATGTTAAACGGGTCCTTATCTGCATTTTAAAGTTCTCCGAAAGAATAACCCAGACCTATCCTTGTATGAATAAGCTTCTGCTCAAAATCTTTATCGATTTTCTTTCTCAGAAAATTAACATATACGTCAACAACATTAGTATCTGTTTCATAATTTACATCCCAAACCTTTTCGGCAATATCATTTCTTGAGAGCACCCTGTTCCTGTTCCTCATGAAATACTGCAGCAACTGAAACTCTTTTGCTGTTAATTTAATAACAATCCCCTGCCTTATTGCGACTTTTTTGTTAAGATCGAGTTCAAGATCCTCAACAACAATCCTGTTAACTGTGTCTAATATAAGGTCGGAGCGTTTAAGCAGGGCTTTTATGCGAGCCAGAAGTTCCCTGAACTCAAACGGCTTAACAAGATAATCATCTGCCCCGGCATCAAAACCCTCAAGTTTGTCTTCTGTTGTGCCAAGTGCTGTAAGAAGTATTACAGGAACAGATGGTTTGGACTTTTTCAACTTTTTGCATAGCTCAAGACCATTAATAAAAGGGATGATTATATCCAGAATATAAAGGTTATAATTGTTCTGCAAGGCCATTTTCTCAGCCATAATGCCGTCATATGCAACATCAGCCTCATAATAGTTTTCCTCCAGTCCCTTCTTTATAAAAGAAGCCACTTTAGGTTCATCTTCCACGATCAGTATCTTAAGCATCAGCGATATTTTCAGTTAAGCATCATTTTAACAGTTTCCTGATATTGTACAGTTTATTAAGAGCTTCCACCGGGGTCAGATTGTTTATATCAAGATCAAGTATCTCATCACGTATCTGTTTAAGCACCGGGTCGTCAAGCTGGAAAATACTCAACTGCAACCCCTCCCTCTGGCCGGCAATTTCAGCAATAGGTCTTGCAAGCTCCTTCTTCTCACTGCTCTGTTCAAGTTCCTTCAGTATTTCTCCTGCCCTGCTCACAACACTTCTTGGCATACCGGCCATTTTTGCAACGTGGATCCCGAAACTATGCTCACTGCCTCCCCTTTTAAGTTTTCTGAGGAAAATGACCTTATTGTTCATCTCCTTTATTGAAACATTATAATTCCGGACCCTTGAAAAAGAATTCTCCATTTCATTCAGTTCATGATAATGAGTTGCAAAGAGTGTCTTAGCCCTTA
>CAYNRI010000060.1:0-16563 GCA_964399575.1 uncultured Rikenellaceae bacterium | reverse complement strand
TTAAAGATTACAGTCCCAACCAAATTTTACTTCTTCCACCGTCTTTGGAAGAGATGATAGATCCAAACCATCCGGTTAGAGTTGTAAATCAAGTCATTGACAGCCTTAATATAGATTTCTTAATTAAAAAATATAAGGGAGGAGGATGTTTGAGTTACCATCCGCGTATGCTGCTTAAGCTTCTGGTATATGGTTACCTGTCTAACCAGTACTCCAGCAGGAAGATAGAACAGGCAGCGAAGCAGAATATACATTTTATGTTACTCAGCGCAATGAGCTATCCTGATCACAACACAATTAATCGCTTTCGTAGTGACTGTCTTAAAGGAGTATTAAGAGTAGTCTTCAGCCAGGTTGTTTTACTGCTGGTCGAGAAAGGAATAAGAACTCTTAAAGAGGCTTACCTTGACGGAACCAAGATCGAAGCCAATGCCAACCGATACACTTTTGTATGGGGGCGCAGTATAAGTAAGAGCGAGGAGAGGATAAAAAAACAGTATTATTTTTTAGGGGAGAGATAATAAGTGCCGGATTGAAGATAATCAGGTATAATTATATTTTTTCTATTTGACATAATATTAATTATAGGATATATTTAAAAATTTGCGGTCAGCTCTGCTGATTGACATAAAATCAGATATGAGCCATTAGGATCATATCGGTTGATTTTATTTCTTCCTGATCTCTTCTTTTATCCTCTGAATATGACCGCGTCCAAGACCCTTGACTTCGCAACCCAGTTTGAAATATTTCTTTATCTTATCATCAGTCAGTATTCCAAAGCAGTCAATTATAGCAGCTGGTTTTCCTATTGTCTTTACTATTTTTTCAGGTTCAAGATCCATATAAACCTTGTGAGGAACAGCCAAAATTACAGCGTCAGCATCTTTCAGAGCCTTGTTCAGGTTTTGTTCTACATGGATTTCCTTCAGCTTCTCCTGGTTCCTGAAAAACCTTGCTTTGCTCTGTCCCACACCAGGGTAAGTATCCTGCTGTTCAAATTCCCACCAATGCTCCACATAAGGATCATGAACCCTTATCTCAGCACCCATTTCTGTAAGTTTCCTTATAACTATTTCAGATCCGCTGTATCTTGTATCACCCACGTCCTCGCGATATGCTGCACCCAGCACCAGAATATCGGCACCAGCGATTGGCTGGCCCATATTTCGTAATGCATCACGGGTAAGCTGGCCAACGTGAAGACCCCGTGTGTCGTTAATATCAATTGCCAGAGGCGTGATTTTAAATATATCATCCTCAAAACCAAGAATATGCTTGTAAGCCCATAGTCCGAGACCGCCATCTTTGGGCAGACAGTAACCACCTATACCAGGACCGGGAAAGATCATATTATTATGTGTCGGGCGCATTTTTATTGCTTTAATGACTTTGATCAGATCGACTCCGTTTCGTTCTGCAAATATGCTCCATTCATCGAGAAAAGCCAGGATCGTCGCCCTGTAACTATTCTCGATTATCTTGGCTGTTTCAGATTCTATTGGCCTGTCCATCACTGTAAGGGGAAATTTCTCAGTATTAAGCACTTCTGTAAGGAATTTTTCCACCCTTTTCCTTGCCTCTGCATTAATTCCACTGCAGACCCTCCAGAAATCCCTTATGCTTGCAACATAATTACGGCCAGGCATAACTCGCTCATAACTATGAGCTAACAAAGGATCTGACTTGATTCCTCTCTTCCTGAAAACCTTTTTCATTATCGGATATGCCACCTGCTCGGTGGTCCCTGGGGCCACGGTAGTTTCAATTAGGACAAGAGCATTTGCAGGTATATTTTCAGCAATTACATGCAGTGATGCTTCAAGTGCTGCCATATCAGTCTCGCCTGAGCGGACATTTCCCAGATCTTCTTTTAAATAATCACACTGAACATCAACAACTACAATATCAGCAAGTTTAAGAACATCGTAAGTATATGTGGCTATCAGAGTTTTTTTCTTGTTCACGCAACGGTCTATCATGGGATCCACTTCCGGATCCTCAGCCTTTACAGGTGAAACACCCCTGTTGAGCAGCGGGATCTTCCAGAAACTGCGCGCACTCGGGCGCTGCATGCCAATCACAAATTTCGATGGCTGACCTTTTTTATCGACTGTGTCTGCTACTATTGCTGCCATAACTGCACCAACAAAGCCCACCCCCATTACAACAACAATTTCCCTTCCTTTTTCTCTTTCTTTTGCCACACGTCTCTTAAGTTGCTCAAATTCAGCCTTATAGTCTTCTGGTTTCGGTATAGGGAACTTCTCCCCTGCCGGACTGATGGAATATTTATCACTCATATGACTTTAATTAATTGTTACAGAGTTAATAATGTTTGTACTAAGAAAACGTAAAATTAGTAATTGTATGTTAACAAATTAAGTCAGTATGACAATTCACATACATGATTTTTATGAATACAGGTTTAATTGTGATCAACGCATAAATTCAGCCCTGTCAAATGAGATACTATTTTTTATACTTTTATTTTTTAATCTCAGTCACAGGAATGACTGAGATTACCTTTGATAAGAAAAAAACAAGTATTACCTATAAAACAAAAACTCTTATATATTACTATGAATCAAATACATAAATCAACACTTGATTTTCTTTCAGATCTTAAGAAGCATAATGACAGAGAATGGTTCAACAGGAACAGATCAAGATATGAAGCAGCCAGACATGATTTTGAGTCCTTCGTACAGGCCTTAATCGATGAAATAGCAAAATTTGATCCTATCCTGAAAGGGCTGGAGGTAAAAAGCTGCACTTACAGGATCAACAGGGATATCAGGTTTTCAAACGACAAGACAATCTACAAAACGCATCTGGGCGCTTTCATTGTGCGGGGAGGTAAAAGGAATGGTGACAGGTTAGCAGGATACTATATCCATGTTGAACCGGGTAATAACAGCATGATCGCAGGGGGTGCCTACATTCCTCCAATGCCGTGGCTTACTGCAATAAGAGAAAAGATCGATGAAGAAGGTGAAAAATTTATCAGCATCATATCAAAAAAGGAATTCAGGGAATTTTATGGAGGGATTGAAGGCGAAAAGCTGAAGTCAGCCCCAAAAGGATATAAGAGGGATAATAAATATATTGAATATCTTAAGCTGAAAAGTTATCTTGTTTCGAGGATGATCACAGATAAGGAAATACTCGATCCCTGGTGCTTCGGTATTATCTTAAATGGATCGAGAATAATGAAACCGCTGAATGATTTCTTAAACGATTACTGATTTTCGATCTGCACAGCCTTCAATGCGTTAGTTGTTTCAGGTTCAATGTTCCAGGTTCAATGTTCCAGGTTACAGTAAACTCGTATCATGCTGTAGGTAAGTTGTTAATTATAATAAAAAATGCATATATTTCGCGAAATTAAAAACTCTGTGTATATGAAAAAGCTGATCTTCACTCTGTTGTTCACCTTAATTACAATCACCTATGTATGCAGCCAGTCTGCTAAACTTGAGGTTGGAATGAAAGCCCCTGAATGGAAATTTCAGGATGCAGATAAAAAGGATTTCACAATGAATTCCTGGCCCGGAAAGGTTCTCCAGATAAATTACGTCGACCCTGATGAATCGGATCTGAATGACGCTTTCAATGATGCCATCAATAAGGCTACCGATATCGATAAGAGGATCAATCAGGATCATTTCAAGGGATTCGGCATAGTCGATACTAAATCAACATGGAAGCCAAAAGGGCTTGTAAGAATAATAGCTGGCAACAAAGCCAAGAAATACGATACAACAATATTGTTTGATTATGATGCTACCCTACAGAAAGAATGGGGCCTTCCTAAGGACAGTTACAGTGTTGTTATCGTCGACAAGAACCGGATAGTAAGAGCTATCTATAAAGGCAAGATACCGGAATCAGAGAATGAGAAGATAGTCCAGCTGATAATCGGCCTTACAAAGGAATAATCATTGCAGCTCATCTGCATCTGAAATATCTTTTCCTATCCTTGCCTTTATTCTCTCAAGGTCGTTTTTTATTGTAGCAACTGCCTTAAAAAGCTGTTTTTCAGGTAAAACAGGCTCAGGCAGTTCATTGCTTATATAGTTGATGAACTTCCATATTTCTTTTACTTCAGCTATATGGACTTCGTATGGTTCATATATCGGATTAAGAGAATAGAGAACAAGTTTCCCGTCTTTTTTAAGGTTATTTTCCACGACCTTAAACACTATCCCGTCGTTGATTGTAAAAACTACATAAGCTTTCCCGCTGATTATCTGGTGCCAGTCCTGCAGGTATTCACCGGTAACCCAGGATCCGTCAGGGATTGGCAGCATAGAGTCGCCTTTAAGCTGGAAAGTGCGGTATTTCCTCTTTTCGGAAAGAAAAGGGAGTCTGAATCTTGGCAGCTCTTCAATATATTCCGGATCAGCGTAACCGGTTGTATATCCGGCTTTAGCCTTTTCAGGTACCAGCTCAATATTTTCTACGTTATCAGAACCAACTGTAGTTGTCAGGACTCTGAGATTATTTCCTTTAATATAGGCATCATAACCTCTTTCAAGTTCTCCGAGCTGGCTTTCCGAAAGCTTTGTCATGTCTATCTTGAGCAATGTGTCAATTGACATATTGAAATACTTTGAAAATGAAACAAGTATGTCAATTCCTGGTTGTGCTACGCCGTTCTCATAACCGCTAAGGGTGGAACGTTTCAGGTTAAGGGCAACAGCAACTTCGTCCTGAGTCCTGCCCCTCCTTTTCCTTAAAAATTTTATGTTGGATGTGAAGTACATAATAAAATTGATTATATTGTAATCATAATATTGATTAATTTCTAATCAAAAATAAGGGATTGTTTTGGAATAAGCAAGAGAATTGGGAAAAAAGTACTTAAAGTATTTAAAGTACTTAGAGTACTTAGAGTTTTAAAGTTAGAAGATATGGAAAATAAAGAGTTTAGCAGGAGGCTTGAAGAAAGGACAAAGTCTTTTGCGATAAGGATCATCAAATTATCGATCAACCTCCCAGGCAGTGTTGAAGGAAAGGTAGTCAGAAATCAGATTACGAAATCTGGTACAAGTATCGGAGCTAATTATCGTGAAGCGAACAGATCAAGAAGCAAAGCTGATTTTAAGAACAAAATCAAAATCTGTGAAAGCGAGACTAACGAAACTTGCTACTGGCTTGAAATTATAAGAGACCTCAGATGGACAGAATCTGATTTACCGGATTCTGCCCTCAATGAGGCAAATGAACTTCTCGCTATTTTCACCTCAATCAACAAAAATCTATAACTCTAAGTACTCGAAGTACTTAAAGTACTTTAAGTACTTCTTTAAAATATCTGACTTTTATATGTGGTTATCGGGCAACATAGAACGATCAATACTTCATCTCGACCTCGATACCTTCTTCGTGTCGGTAGAGAGGCTGAAGAACAGCAAGCTAAGCGGAAAGCCTGTGATAATAGGAGGCATGTCGGACCGTGGCGTGGTTTCAAGTTGCAGCTACGAGGCCAGGAAATATGGAGTGAGCTCCGCAATGCCCATGAAAATGGCCAGGAATTTATGTCCCGATGCTATAGTAATACGGGGCGATATGGAAGCATACTCAAATTATTCAAATATTATAACCGGGATAATTGCAGAAAAATCGCCTCTCTATGAAAAATCATCAATTGACGAGCATTACATAGACATCACAGGCATGGATCGTTTCTACGGATGCACAAGATGGTCACAGGAGTTGCGCCGGCATATAATAAAAGAAACCGGATTACCTGTTTCTGCAGGGCTCTCAATAAACAAGACAGTATCTAAGATCGCAACAGGTGAAGCAAAGCCAAACGGGGAAATAGAGGTCGGGAAAGCGATAGTCCTCCCCTTCCTCGATCCCCTGTCAATAAGCAAAATACCGATGATCGGGGTGAAAACATACCATGTGCTGCGCTCGATGGGTATCGCTACGATATATACTCTAAGAAACATTCCTGTGGAAATGCTTGAAAAGCTGATGGGTAAGAACGGTATCGAAATATGGAAGAGGGCCAATGGAATAGACTCCACTCCTGTAATAAGCTACTCGGAACAGAAATCAATAAGCACCGAACATACATTTGAAAAAGATACAACAGATATGGCAATGCTTAACCAGATGCTTGTCAGCATGGTAGAAAAAATAGCCTACGAACTGAGAAAGAATGAAAAACTTACTTCATGTGTCACTGTAAAAATACGTTACTCTGATTTCGATACCCATACCCTGCAGAAAAGGATTCCCTATACTTCTTTCGATCATGTGCTCATAGACATCACCAAAGAACTTTTCAGCCGGCTGTACCAGCGGCGAATGCTTATAAGGCTTATAGGCGTGCGTTTCAGTCACCTGGTGCGGGGAGTCCAGCAGCTTGATATGTTTGACGATACTCCGGAGAAGGTGAGTCTGTATATGTCTATGGATAAGCTCCGGAAACGTTTCGGAAAGGATACTATACGGAGGGCCGCCGGAGTGATGACTACCGGCGAACGCGAGGAAAAAGCCCGCAAACAGATCGAAAACGCCCTGAAAGAGCAGGAAATGATGGAGGAAAGGTTAAGGGGGTACTTTATGTATGGGAGATAAAAGTTTGGAGTGAACTAGAGTTCGGAGTACTTAGAGTTAAAGATAACTCTAGGCACTCTAGGCACTCTAGGCACTCTAGGCACTTCAAACAATGTACTTAAACTGTCACTCATATTACAGTCTTCGCTACGGGACAATGTCCGTGGAACAGCTTGTGCAACAAGCAGCTGCTGCAGGAGCTCTGGCTGTTACCCTTACAGATATTAACAATTCTACAGCAGTACCTGATTTTGTTAAGGAATGCGGTAAAAACAACATCCGTCCCATTGCCGGTATAGAGTTCAGAAATGAAAACGAACTGAAGTACATAGGCATAGCCCGGAATAACAACGGACTAAGGGAACTGAACGAATTCCTTTCATGGCATAACCTTGAAAAAACTGATCTGCCTTCATCAGCTCCCTCCTTCTCTGAAGCCTATATCATCTATCCCCTTAATAAATACCCGAAAAGAAAACTGTCAGACAATGAGCGTATTGGCATAAGAACCTGTGAGGCAAGCAGATTGCTTACACTCACTGCTTCAGAAAAGAGAAGAATGGTGATACTTAATCCTGTTACCCTGGCCGGCAATCATGATCTTTTCATCCACAGATGCCTGAGAGCTATCGACAATAATATTCTTCTGAGTCATCTTAAGCCTTCACACTGCGCCGGTGAAGATGAGATCTTCAATACCCCCGAAATAATAAGAAGCAGCTTTGCCGGATATGAAGAAATAATAATAAACACTGAAAACCTGCTTGATGAATGTACGATAGAATTTGATTTTGAGAGCCAGAAAAACAAAAAGATCTTTTCAGCAAGCCGCTACGACGATAAACTCCTTCTTGAAAAACTTGCCTGGGACGGCATGATTTACAGATATGGAAGAAATAATCCTGAAGCAAAGAAAAGGATTAAACATGAACTGGAGGTAATCGACAAACTTGGTTTCTCAGCATATTTTCTAATCACCTGGGACATTATCCGTTACTCAATGTCCAGGGGTTTTTATCATGTAGGAAGAGGAAGCGGAGCCAATTCCATTGTTGCTTATTGCCTGAAAATCACTAATGTTGATCCGATTGACCTCAACCTTTACTTCGAGCGTTTCATCAACCCGAAAAGAAGCAGTCCCCCTGATTTTGATATTGATTATTCATGGACGGAAAGAGATGAAGTAATAGATTATATATTCAAGAGATACGGAGCCGGTCATACTGCACTTCTGGGAACAAGCAATACCTTCAGGGGGAAATCTATTGTCAGGGAATTGGGTAAGATCCATGGACTGCCAAAAGAAGAGATAGATGCTATAATTGATAATCCGTCAAGTGAGACAAACAGGAACGAAATAACAAATATCATTTTCAAAACCGGTCTCAGGATAGCTGATTTTCCGAATATGCGCAGCATTCACGCAGGCGGCATTCTCATCTCTGAAGAACCAATAACTTTCTATACAGCTCTTGATATGCCGCCAAAAGGATTCCAGACAACTCAATGGGATATGTATACTGCAGAGGAAATTGGATTTGAGAAACTTGATATCTTAAGTCAGAGGGGTATCGGACATATCAGCGAAAGCGCCGATATAGTACTGAGGAACAGATCAATAAATGTGGATGTTCATGCGATACAGGACTTTAAGAACGATCCGCTTATTAAGGAATACCTTCGTTCAGGTGAAACAAAAGGTTGTTTCTATGTCGAGAGTCCATCGATGCACGGATTATTGCAGAAATTAAGATGCGACGATTATACAACACTTGTTGCTGCCAGCTCAATAATAAGACCCGGCGTAGCACGCTCCGGAATGATGCGGGAATATATTTACCGATTCAATAACCCGAATAATTTCAAGTATTTACATCCGGTAATGAAAGAACAACTTGAGGAGACATTCGGAATCATGGTCTACCAGGAAGATGTCCTCAAAGTCTGCCATCACTTTGCAGGTCTTGATCTTGCTGACGCGGATACGCTGCGCCGGGCAATGAGCGGCAAATACCGCTCAAAGGAAGAGATGAAAAGGATTGTAAGCAAATTCTTTTCTAACTGTCATGAAAAAGGATACAGCGAAGAGCTGACAAAAGAGGTATGGCGGCAGATTGAGTCTTTTGCCGGATACTCCTTCTCCAAAGCACACTCTGCATCCTACGCTGTAGAAAGCTTCCAGAGCCTCTATCTCAAAGCTCATTTCCCTCTCGAGTTCATGGTCGCAGTAATCAATAACTTCGGAGGATTCTACCGTACCTGGGTGTATGTTCACGAAGCCCGGCGATATGGTGCAACTATCCAGCTCCCCTGTATTAACAAAAGCAATTATAAGACAACTATTTACGGTACTGATATCTACCTGGGCTTCATACATATCCAGGGCCTTGAAAACTACCTTGGCAACATTATAGAAGAAAACAGGAACGCAGAGGGAGATTTTGCTGATCTGTCCGATCTTGTTTCCCGCATCAGGCCGGGACTGGAACAGTTGGTAATTTTAATACGGGCCGGTGCATTGAGATTTACGGGAAAACAAAAGGCTGTGCTTCTTTGGGAAGCACATATGCTTGTAAATAAAAGTAAGCCGGATCTTATCAGGCCTCTTTTCACTCAGCCTGCCAGAGATTTCTCCCTTCCACGGCTTGAAAAAGATAAACTCGATGATGCCTATGATGAAATCGAACTGCTTGGATTTCCTGTCTCATGCACATGGTTTGATATGCTTGAGACAAGCTACCGCGGAGATGTAGCAGTACATGAGTTAATAAAGAATAAAGGAGTGTCAGTCAGAATGATAGGACATCTTGTTTGTATTAAATACATCAAGACAGTAAAAAAAGAATTGATGAACTTCGGATGTTTCATTGATCCTGAAGGAAATTACTTTGATACGACGCATTTCCCCCAGTCACTTAAACAGTATCCTTTCAAAGGGGCAGGAACATATCTGATCAGGGGAAAGGTTGTCGAGGAATTCGGATATCCGTCGCTTGAGGTAGAAAAGATGGTAAAATTACCTGTGAAGCCAGATAAGCGCTATTAAAACTTAATCAATTGTTCTGACGATTTACCTTAAGTATCCCTTTTACGGACTGGATTCGTCGTATAATACCATATAGCATATCATTATTTGCCACAAGCAGATTAAGACTCCCTTCAAACATTCCATCTTCCATATTATAATTAAAGTTCCTTACTGTGGCATTAAAGCTTGTTATTATTTCTGAAATCCTGTTTACAATACCTATATCTTCAACTCCTGTTATTTTGACTGTAGCAGTAAATGATGTTCCGCTCTTTGCTTTTGTCCACCGGGCTGATATCAACCTGTAAGGAAACCGTGTTATCATGTAATGGGCATTAGGACATGATGTCCTGTGTATTTTAATTCCCTCTGAGATTGTCACAAAGCCGAATATTGAATCGCCGGGAACAGGGTTGCAGCATTTGGCGAGTTTATAGTCAAGTCCCTCAACTTTATCTTCAATTAAAAGAAAATCAGAGAATTGCGATTCAATAAGGTCTCGGTTTTCCTTTTCTGTTATTATTTCAGAGTTTGGAGGTACTGCCGGTCCTGTTGTTTCTTCCTTTTGCAGGATTTCCTTTATTTCAAGTAATTCGATCTTTCCGCTTTCTATATAATAATAAAGATCCTGGGCTGTTTTGAAGTTATAGTGATTGATAAGCCTCTGTATTATATTATCGCCGTATGTGATCTTCCAGTTTTTCAACCTGCGCATAAGTATCTCTTTTCCCTCAGCTGCTGACCTGGCCCGTTCTTCATTAAGAGCCAGCTTTATTTTCGTTTTTGCTTTATTTGTAACCACAAACGAAAGCCAGTCTCTCTTTGGTCGCTGGTTCTTTGACCTTATTACATCAACATGATCACCATTTTTCAAAACATACCTTATTGGTACGTTTTTCCCGTTTACTTTACCACCGACACATGAAGCACCTACAGCCGTATGGATATCAAAAGCAAAATCAAGCACAGTTGCTCCTGCCGGCAGCTGCCTCAGATCTCCTTTCGGCGTAAACACAAATACTTCATCAGTATAAAGACCCGATCGTACCTGGTCAAGGAACTCTTTATCCTCTTTTTCGGAGGATTCAAGTATTTCACGCATTTTTGTCAGCCATGTATCAAGCCCTCCCTCTCCTTTCAGACCCTTATACTTAAAATGTGCAGCCAGGCCCTTTTCAGCAATCTCATCCATACGTCTGGAGCGTATCTGAACCTCAACCCACCTTCCTCTTGGACCTATGACTGTTGTATGGAGTGATTCATAACCATTTGACTTGGGAACGGAGATCCAGTCACGCAGTCTGCTGGGATTTGGCTGATACAGATCCGTTACAATTGAATAAACTCTCCAGCAATCTGACTTGTTATTGTTTTCCTCACTGTCAATAATTATTCTCACAGCAAAAATATCAAAGACCTCTTCAAACTCCACTCCCTGACTCTTCATTTTTGTCATAATGGAATGTATTGATTTAGTGCGGCTTTTAATAGTGAATCTAAAGCCAAACTTCTCCAGTTTCTGCTGTATTGGTGCTGAGAATTCGCGGATCAGTCTGTTCCTCGAGGCAGTGGTTTGCTTGAGTCTGCTATCAATATATCTGTATTGTTCAGGTTCGAGGTACTTTATTGAAAGGTCTTCCATTTCTGACTTGATATTGTAAAAACCAAGCCGGTGTGCAAGTGGAGCATAAAGGAAATAGGTTTCTGAAGCCAGTGGTATTCTCTCTTTCTCCGAAGCATTATCCAGATTCCTCATATATTCGAGACGTTCAACAAGCTTGATTAGAATCACCCTGACATCGTCAGCCAGGCTGAGCAACAGTTTACGGAAATTCTCTGCCTGATAGGAAGCCTGCATGGAATCAATTTCCGTTATCCTTGAAAAACCTTTCAGGATCTCAACAACTTTGCTCCCGAATTCTTTCTCAAGATCCTTTGGACTTATATTCAGCTTATTATATGAATCATGCAGGATTGCAGTTATTATCGATGTTATTCCCAGCCCCATTTCTCCTGCTATAATCCTTGCAACAGAAAGCGCGTGAAGAATCTGCGGCTCTCCGGTCATTGTGACATTTTCTCCGCATGCAATGGCAGCAAGATCAAGGGCTCGCCTTATCTTCTTTGTGTCATCAGGGGAAACAGAATTCTTTGCTGCCTGCAGCAATGCCCTGTATCCTGAAGATATTTTCTGAGTCCTCATTGAATGACTGTAAAGTGAAAGCTTTAAATACTTTTCAGATTAGAAAGATATAGAATAAATAGCAAAAAAAAGCCGGAACAACAGTGATATTATTCCGGTCTGAATTACGTTTTTGATGTTTTATCTGAATGATATTCCGAGCCCGGTTGACAGAACACTGTACTGGGCCCACGTATAGTCGGCATGAAATGTCACAACAGCAAGCTTCAGCCTGAATCCGATATTTGCCCTCAGCCCTGAAAAATTCTCAATATTCATATCAGGGAAATCGGCTCCATTTTTTACTCCGCTGTCATTATATTCTGAATGAGGTACAGGGGTTGCAACAAGTACCGGAGTAGGAAAATTACCGCTTAACTCGAGAATTGTATTGGTCCTGCTATACCCTAGTCCCCCGTAAAAGTTAATTACCGGAAGATTAAAGGAAGCAATGGCTCCGACATTAAGTGCACTTACATTAACAGACAGATTTTGAAAATTGAATGATGTTAATGTACTATAAGTTACATAGCTTCTTGGATATCCTGGCTCAAGGCTCAGGGGAACGTTGCCATTAATCCTCGTGTATGCACCAAAGACTGACACATCAAGAGGCATTAATTTACTCCCGGGGATGTATTGCATTATGCTGTGCATCAACCCTGCACCCCAAAGCATAAAATCACCGTCACTGACAGGTATTCGCGGAATAAATCTTGCCTTGATTTCAGTACCCAGTGGCAGGCCAATGCCAACCTGAACCATTGGCACGGGTATATATCTCCAGTCGGTTCCCTGGGGAGTGTTGAATCTGGCCAGTTCTGCACCTCCCTGTGAGAAAACTAGTTCGGGACCATCGGAAGCCGGACCCGCAACAGTGGGCGCTTCACCTGAACCGGAAATAGAAGACGAAAGTCCTAATGACGATATATCAAATGTTGTTTCCGAGGATGGTACAATACCTGCACTCACACCAAATGTTATATCGAATCCACCTAATTCATGAGGCTTTGCAGTATTATACCAGTTCCCGTTCAGACCCGCACCAAAGGCATTTATCCATGGAGCCATATAAGCCTCCAGGAGTTTAACACCATCTGCCGGCGTGCTTCTGAGAAAATCAGTTTCCTTGAATTGAGCTGATAATCCGGTAGAAAGTACCAATAGGGAAAAAATAATTACTGAAAGGCGAAGTTTCAAGAGTCCTGACATAATATTATTTGTTTTAATCTGAATCGGTAACAAATATAGTAAAATCCTAAAACTACATATCATCAGATCCCTCGAGCTTTTCAAGCTCTTCAATACCAATTGTTTTTGATATTTCCGAGAGTTCTTTCAGGTTAATATCCCCCCTTATCGATATGAGAGAATTGCTTTCCTTCCCTCCTGTGATCACAAGTAATTCAGAAATTTTATTCCCTGTCTGGCGAATCAGGAACTTAGTCACATCGCGTCCTTCCTGCACGACCATAAGCTCTTCATATAAAGAAAAATCAAGTTTCCCCTTCAGTTCTTCATAGAAGTTGATCTTTTTTGAATTCGATGAGTCCTGTGATAAGATCCTTATCGATTTGAGCCGGAGCATAATATTTTCCGTATTATCCGACGACTCCTGTGGTCCTGCAAATAAACTCAGCATCTTTCCGGAAATAAAGACAGAAGTAAAACCATCCAGATCTGCGTATTTATCAAAAAGTGCATCTATAGGACCTGTCTGGGCATTTATTATCCCTCCAAACAGGAATGCAATTATTATAAAAAATGACTTCTTCATTTGTTTAATTTGTTAATTATTAACGACTTCATTGCCATCAACCTCAATATCTGATAGTTGAATGAAAGTATTGATCTTTTCAAGACTATTTGAGATTATCAGAGTCGATTTCTCAATAGATTCTCTGCTTAATTTTGCTGCACTGTTCATTTTATTTATTGGCTGCAATGCTTCTGTTCCCTTATTTAATTTAACCGATATATCATTAAGTATTTTCATTGTTTCAGTATATGCAATCTGAGGGTCGTTATAAGTATCTTTTGGACCGGCCTTATAAACAAACAAGAAATAAGAACCTGCCAGTAACAGGAAAGTTGCCGCTAGTCCCAGAACAGATATATAAAATCGTTTTGAGATTTTTTTGCTTTCCTGCCTGTCAATTTCATCAATTGCTTTTAAAATCTTAATTTCAAGATCCTCCGAAGGATCCGGAAAATTCTCCGATTCGGAAAATCCTGCCAGGATATCTCTTTCAGCATCAAAACCTCCGGCTCTCTGTTCCGCTAAGTGTTTTTTCAGAATAATTTCCTCATCATCAGTTGAATTCCCTTCAAAATACTTATCAATAAGTCTTTTCAGCTCGTCTTCTTTCATTTATATATTTTAAATATTCTTCTTTTATTAGTTGTCTTGCCCTTGAAAGGTTTACTCTCAGGGTATTGATATTAACGTCATTCAGTTTTGAGATTTCCTCATAGGAAAGTCCCCTGATCTCTTTCATATCTATTACTTCCCTGTAATTAGGCGGAAGTTTATTGATTATCCTATTAATGATCTGCACATTTTCTGAGGAAACAAGCTTGTCGTAAGGTGAAGGATCGGGATCAGTTCTTGAAAAATCATATTCATCCTTTGTTCCATCAGTGAATTTCAATCTTCTGAGCTTGTCTATGCACTTATTCCTTGTAATTGTAACAGCAAGGGCACATGGATCATCATACCTGTCAAGATCACTTTTCATAGTCCACATTTTGATAAAAGCGTCCTGTACGACATCTTCAGCCTCCTGTTTGTTCCTGAGTATCCCATAGGCTAATATATACAGTCTCCGGTTTAGGTTGTGTATTAAATCATTGAATGCATTACGGTCCATCAGGGGGAAGAGCTATTGCAGTATCAGAACAAAGATAGGAACATTAAACCTTAATCCCAGTCGATATCGATATTCACATCACAATCTTTTTTCATTCTTTCAGCGAATCTCCTGGCTTCCCTGAATGTCATATCACCTTTCAGCTGAATAATTAAATTGTCTTTCCCTCTTCCAACAAGCAACAGTTCTTTATAGCTTCTGCCTACAGCTCTGGCAAGCAGTACAAGGTCATGGTCTGAATTCTTAACTCTCATCAGTTCCTCGTAATTTTTCCTGTCAAGTTCTCTATGCACAAGTTCGTAAAAATTAGTGCCGTTTTCATGGGCCTTCTCCTGTGTTAGTATCCTGATCTTTGTAAGATTTGATGGCAGATAATCAATGTCATTACCATCGTTACCGCAATTGAGTGCTTTTGCTATCCTGATAAGGTCTGCATTGATTGAAATTGATACGAAATCATTATCTCCGGAGTATCTGTCAAAAAGAGCTTCAACAGTCCTCTGTCCTGTTGCTGAAGCACATACAAGTAAAAAAGCAATCAAAGTATAAAGGTTTTTCATTTCTGTTTTATTTGGTTGAACATCTTGTTTTTCATAAAGACGAATAACCTGTATATTCATTACAAAAAAAACTGATAATTTATTCTGACCGAAATAGGAATCAAACCTTTCACTTCACAGGAGAATCAGGTTCTCTGGACATTGCAATATAATAGGCCCAATCTACAAATCTTGGAATTATGCGCTGAAACAGAGCAGTCAATCTACCTTCCCAGGTAAGTATCTTAGTTCTTTTGTTTTTTCTGATGCTCTTCAATATCCATTTGGCAACATATTGGGGTGAAGAATGGCTGATCTCTTCCCGCGGGGAATTGCCCTGTTTAGTTCCGTCGGCAATAAGTGCATTTTTTCGTATCTCGGTTGCAGTAAATCCCGGTGCAACAATTATTACATGAAGTCCTTTTTTGAGGTTTTCTATTCTGACCGTTTCCATGAATCCATGCATTGCGAATTTTGAAGCTGAATATCCTGTCCGTCCCGGAAGTCCGTGAAATCCGGCAACTGATGAAATACCAACAAGAAATCCTTTTGAAGCCAGGAGATATGGCAGAGCATATTTTGTACAATAAACTGTACCCCAGAAATTCACATCCATCAAGCTGTGAAGAACCCTCATATCAACATCCCTGAAATTGGCGCGCATTGAGATTCCCGCATTATTAATAAGGATATCGATGGCCCCGTATCTGGCGATAGTTGACTCAATAAGTTTCCTGCAGTCTTCTTCGCGGGTGACATCGGTTACAGTATAGCTGGCCTCGTAATTCTCTGACCTCAGCTGATGCACAATTTCCGCCAGCCTGTGACCCGATCTGGCAGCAAGCATCACCTTGCTCCCACTGGCTGCAAACTCACGTGCCGTAGCTTCACCAATACCTGATGATGCACCGGTTACAACAACTATTTTATCCTTAAAAAAACTGTTCATTGAAGATATCATTGAAGTGTTTCGATTTGTTGTAAAAATAATATTTTGCTTTTCTAAAAAATTTAAACCTGAAAAGGGATTTGAAAAAAGGAATTATACTTTGCAAACTTTAAAAAATATCATACATTTGCCACCTCAAATCATTAAATTTGCCTTTAAGTACAGTGTATAAAGCATTTCACTTTGCTAAAAGGTACTAAGGAGTTCTTTTAATAGTTTTTTGACTTAGTAGCTCAGCAGGTAGAGCATTCCGTTTCACGGAAGGGTCCTGCACAGTTCTTTTTGATGATAGTTTTTTGACTTAGTAGCTCAGCAGGTAGAGCATTCCGTTTCACGGAAGGGTCCTGCACAGTTCTTTTTGATGATAGTTTTTTGACTTAGTAGCTCAGCAGGTAGAGCATTCCGTTTCACGGAAGGGT
>CAYNRI010000059.1:1509-16796 GCA_964399575.1 uncultured Rikenellaceae bacterium | reverse complement strand
TGCTTATGCAGCAAAACATCATTTTGATGAAATTCATTATCTCGATATTGTAGATTGCAATGCCGGTGATCATGGAAAACCCTTTGCAACGAATTTCAACCCAGAGATCAATATCCGTGAGGTGACACAGAAAGGAAGATACTGGGAAAACGGGAAATGGGTCTATACAAAACCTCATGAGATACATAAACCTCTGAATTATCCTGAAATTGGCCCAAAAGAATCATATCTGATCTATCATGAAGAACTTGAATCACTTGTTAAGAACTTCCCGACAATAAAACGTGCCAGGTTCTGGATGACATTCGGTCAGGAGTATCTGACCCATCTGAGAGTGATACAGAATATCGGAATGGCAGGTATTGAACCTGTTATGTTCGATGGACGTGAAATTGTCCCTATCAAGTTCCTTAAGGCTGTGCTTCCGGATCCTGGCGACCTTGGCGCTAATTATACTGGCTGGACCTCAATCGGTTGCAGGATAAAAGGTATGAAGGATGGGAAGGAAAAAACATACTATATTTATAATAACTGCAGTCATGAGGCAGCCTATGCCGAGACAGGAACCCAGGCTGTAAGCTATACAACAGGAGTACCCGCATCTATCGGTGCTATGATGTACCTTAAGAATATATGGAAGAAAGCGGGAGTGTTCAATGTTGAAGAATTTGACCCTGATCCTTTTATGGAACAGCTCAATCTGCTGGGCCTTCCCTGGGTGGAACAGCATGATGTGGATCTGGAATTATAAAAGGCAATAAGGCAATAAGGCAATAAGGCGTTAAGGCGTTAAGGCGTTAAGGCGTTAAGGCGTTAAGGCAACATGATATAGACCTATTAAAGCTGTAATGCCGTAAAACCTAAAGCCTTAAAGCCGTAAAGCCGTAAATAAAACCGAATAAAATTGAGCATAAAATACGACACACTGCCATCTCCCTGCTATGTGATTGATGAGACAAGGTTCAGGAAGAACCTTGATAAGATCAGGAAGACAGCTGATGATGCCGGGGTTGAGATTATCCTGGCCTTCAAGGGTTTCGCAATGTGGGGGGTATTTGACATACTCAGGGAATACTTCTCCGGGGCTTCAGCCAGCTCTGTGAATGAGGCCCGGCTATGTTTTGAGGAAATCGGCTCACTTGCTCACACCTATTCACCGGTATTCAAGGAAGATGAGTTCAGGCTTGTCATGAAGTACAGCTCTCATATTACTTTTAATTCCCTTAATCAGTATAAAAAATACTCTGCCAGCATACGACGGCACGGAAGAAAAATATCACCGGGATTAAGGATCAATCCCCAGTTTTCTGAGATAAGTCACGGTATCTATAATCCCTGTTCCCCTGGATCAAGGCTGGGAATAGCTGCTGATGATCTTAAGACAGGCTTGCCGGAAGGTATTGAAGGTCTTCATTTCCATGTTCTGTTTGAATCCGACTCATTTGCTCTTGAGAAGATCCTTAAGGTAGTTGAATCTGATTTTGGTCACCTCTTTGGAAGACTTAAGTGGATAAATATGGGCGGAGGACATCTGATAACGGGAAAAGATTATGATACTGACCACCTTATCAATCTGCTAAGGGATTTTAAAAAGAGAACAGGTCTGCATGTTATACTTGAACCGGGTAGTGCTTTTGCCTGGGAGACAGGAGAACTTGTCTCAACTGTCGAAGATGTAATTGTTAACAAGGGTATCAGAACTGCCATCCTTGACGTTTCTTTCACTGCTCATATGCCAGACTGTCTTGAAATGCCCTATAAGCCAAAAGTATTAAATGCTACTGATCCGGTTGAAGGCAAACCGGTTTACAGGCTTGGAGGAAACTCCTGTCTTTCAGGTGATTTTATGGGCGACTGGTCCTTTGATCATGAGCTGATCCCTGGGGAAAGGATAGTCTTTCTTGACATGATACACTATACAATTGTCAAGACTACGACATTTAACGGAGTCCGGCATCCTTCAATAGGAATCTGGACATCTGACAACAAATTCAGGTTAATAAAGAAATTCGGTTACAGGGATTACAGGAACCGCTTGTCATAATTCTTTTCTCCTGCTGTACTTCCAGCTTCTTCTTCCATCTCCGGTCTCCGGTCTCCGGTCTCCGGTTTCCTGTATTTTTTCCCGCAGATCCCGCAGATAAGCGCAGATAAACCCTCATCCTCCCGCTCCGTAACGCCTTAATGCCTTAATGCCTTAATGCCGTTGCACCGTTGTACCGTTGAACCGTTAGGTCATTACACCGTTCTATTCGCTTATAACCCCCGATCCGATAACTTCATCACCCTCATACCAGGCAGCAAACTGACCGGGCGAGATACCTCTCTGGAGCTTGTTGAAAATTATCGCTATACCCTGTCTGATCCTGTAAAGCTTTGCTTTCTGCAGAGGCTGTCTGTATCTTATCCTGACAAGATATTCACGGCTGTCTCCGGCTTTCATCTCAAAATCCGGCCTGATCCAGTGTATCTCTTCGTCTCTGATAAATAGTCCCTTCCTGTATAATCCGGGATGCGACTGACCTTCCCCTACATACAGGATATTCCTTTCGATATCAATCCCTATGACGAAAAGAGCTTCCTTGTATCCTCCTAAATTGATCCCTTTTCTCTGTCCGATTGTAAAGAAATGAGCTCCATTGTGCGTTCCTGCAATCTTCCCCCCGATATTTCCGAATTTATGGTTTTCAGTCATTTCCAGGAGTAAGGCTTCTGTAATATTTTCGCCGGGAATACCTGCATCCCATGTCCTTAAGCTGCTGTCTGAGTGTATTGCAACTATCTTTCCCTCTTTTGCCTTGAGCTTTTGCTGTAAAAATGTCGGCAGGTGTACTTTTCCTACAAAGCATATTCCCTGTGAATCTTTTCTGTGTGCAGTAGCCAGGCCTTTTTCATCTGCTATTGCACGCACCTCAGGCTTTGTAAGATTTCCAATCGGGAACAAGGAGTTGGCAAGCTGGTCCTGACTGATCTGACAGAGGAAATAACTCTGATCCTTATTTTCATCCTTCCCTGCAAGCAATCTGTATAAAGCCTTTCCGTCTTTTTCAATAATATCTTTTCTGCAATAATGGCCTGTGGCAACAAAGTCCCCTCCAAGTTTTCTTGCCTCCTGAGCAAAGGAATCAAACTTTATCTCTTTATTGCATAGTACGTCAGGATTCGGTGTCCTGCCCTTTTCATATTCTGCAAACATGTATTCAACAACTCTCTCCCTGTACTGATCACTAAGATCGACCTGATAAAAAGGTATATCAAGCTTTTTCGCCACCATTTCAGCAAACATAAGATCATCTTCCCAGTGACATTCACTCTGGATCAACCCTGTTGTATCGTGCCAGTTCCTCATGAAAAGGCCTGTTACATCATAGCCCTGTTCTTTCAGGATAAATGCTGCAACACTTGAATCCACTCCCCCGGATAGTCCTATCACAACCCGCTGTTTCATTGGGCAAAGATATCGAAAAATACTAACTTTAGTCCGGCATGGGAAAAGGTACTCTTACCATATATAGCGCTTCAGCAGGTTCCGGAAAGACTTTCAGACTGGCTGGTATTTATCTTTCACACCTGTTCAGATCGAGGAATAACTACAGGAGGATCCTTGCAGTAACTTTTACGAATAAGGCTACAGCCGAGATGAAAAGCAGGATACTTGATCAGCTCCATGCTCTTGCAAGCGGGGAGGGATCGGAATACCTGCCGGAACTGATCAGGGAAACTGGTAAAAATGAGGATCTTATCAGAAAGGAAGCAGGGGAGATCCTCTTTAATATCCTGCACGATTTCTCCAGATTCTCTGTTTGTACTATTGATGCTTTTTTTCAAAAGGTACTCCGGTCTTTTACAAGAGAGGCAGGACTGTATTCAGGATTTAATATTGCGCTGGATCACACAATGATCCTTTCTTCGGCCGTAGATAACATGATAGCCTCATCTGCTGATGATCCGGAATTGCAGAACTGGCTTAAGGATTATGTGATTGAAAATCTCGAGCAGGAGAGGAGCTGGAATCTGAAGAACGGCATAATCAGATTATCCGATGAACTTTTCAGGGAGAAATTCAAAATACTTTCCAAAGATGAGATAGATAAACTCAGGGATAAACAATTCCTGCTCAGCTATATAAGAAATCTCTCCTCCTTAATGACAAACTTTGAGCAAAGCCTTATAGATTTTGGCAGGAAATGCGATAGAATATTCCTGGAGCATGGACTCACAGACGAAATGTTCTTTCAGAAGGGTAAGGGAATACCTGCCTATATAAGGAACCTTGTTGCAGGAAGTGCTGGTCCTCCGGGAAGTGCTGTCCTTGAAATTTTTAAGGATCCGCCGAGGTGGTCAACAGGCGCCTCCGCTCCTCAGCTCCTGACTGCAATAGGGAACGGACTTGAAGATACCTTAAAGGCTGCAATCGTTTTTGATAAGCGCAACAGGACCAATTATCTGACAGCCAAAAGCATAAAATCAAACATTTATACACTTGGTATTCTTTCGGATGTACTGAATGAAGTTCGTCTGACAGCAAGCTCGGAAAACAGTTTCATACTTTCAGATGCGGGAGAGGTGCTGAGTCTTATTACAAAAGAGGATCAGGCTCCTTTTATTTATGAAAAGATCGGGAACCGTTACGAGAACTACATGATAGATGAGTTCCAGGATACATCGATACTCCAGTGGAAGAACTTTGCTCCACTGATAGAGAATAGCATGGGTGAAGGAAATGACAATCTTGTTGTGGGAGATATAAAACAGTCGATTTACAGGTGGCGTAACAGTGACTGGCAAATCCTTGGCAGGATGAAGGAGGAGAAGGTCGACCAGAAAAGAATAATAAGCAAACCTCTTACAACAAACTGGAGAAGCCGGTCTGAGATAATCAGATTCAATAATTCACTGTTTTCACTTATACCGGCTCAGATACAGAAATCATTTCCTGCCGATCAGCTTAAATTCAGTTTTACAGATCTTTACGCTGAAGCAGTTCAGGAAGATCCCGGGAAGGGAAGTGGCGGTTATGTAAAACTTGAATTTATTGATGATGAGAACTACACTGATTGTAATTCTGAAAAGGATGGGAATAAGAAATTAAGATTCAAAGAGATAGTGCTCGGAAAATTACCGGGCGTCTTAGAAAAATTCCAGCAGAATGGATACAGCGCTTCTGATATCGGTATCCTTGTAAGGGAACGAAAAGAAGGTGAAGCTGTAGTGAGAAGAATGGTAGAATACGCCGGCAATGCATCACCGGAAAATAAAATCAGGTTCAATTATAATGTTGTATCGAATGATTCACTTACCCTTTCCAATTCCCACGTAATAAATTTCATAATTGCTGTTATAAAGGTACTTAGCGAACCTGATGACATTATTGCAAAAGCTGAGATGCTGAGGTTCTTCATGCTTTCAAAAGGTGAGAAAAATGCTGATTCAATACCCTTATACAAGGAAAACCTGACAGAAGAACAATCAGCTTATTATCCTGAGGGAACTGCGGAATTCCTTGACAAAACGCGGTATGTCACTTTATTTGAGGCTGTTGAAAGTATAATTCAGCATTTTGATCTGGGAGAAAGCACATCTAATGTAGCTTACCTTAATACTTTCCAGGATCAGGTAATCAACTTCCCTGGAAGCAGGACTACTGACTTTGATACATTTCTGGAATGGTGGGAGGTAACAGGCAGCTCAAAATCAGTCAGCTTGCCGGATGACCAGAATGCTGCAAGTGTATTCACAATACACAAATCAAAGGGACTGGAGTTTAAAATTGTCATCCTTCCATTCTTGTCCTGGGACCTTGATCATAGCAGCTTTAAACAACCTGTTTTGTGGTTAAGGCCCTGTATACAGCCATTTAATGATCTGGGACTCGTTCCCGTCAGATACTCAGGATCTCTTACCGATACTTATTTCGCCGAAGACTATTACAGGGAAAAAAGCTCGTCCTACCTTGATAACCTGAATCTTTTGTATGTTGCAATGACAAGGGCAACTGATGCTATTTACGGATTCCTGCCCGGCAAACAGCAAAGATCACACATAACTATTGCCGATATTGTCAGGAATGCGATATCAAGTGATGAGAATCCGGCCGGAGAAAAAGGAATTGTACTCAGAGACTTGTATGATGACAAAAAGCTTGTATTTGAACTTGGGAAAATCCCCCTTGCGGATAGAAAGGCGGAAGTAAAAAATGAGATAATACTGAATAACTACAGGGTCAGCAGGAAACCTGATTCACTAAAGCTTAAGCTGCATGGCGAAAACTATTTCCTTTTTATTAAGGAAGATATAAGACAGAGGATAAATTATGGTAAACTGATGCATGAGATTTTTGAGGGCATTGATAGCAAGGAAGATATATCATTGGTTATCAGGCAGATGGTTCTTGAAGGTAAAATATCTGCATCCGAATCTGCCATGCTTGAAAAAAAGATATTATTACTTATTTCTTCTCCGGATGTTTCAGATTGGTTTGAACCGGGAACCCAGGTAATGAGGGAAGCAGAAATACTTATGCCTTCAGGCAGGAGCAGAAGGCCTGACAGGATCATCCTTAAAAGCGGCAGGACTATCCTGATCGATTTTAAGTTTGGAGAAGAAAATGCACATTATTCAGCTCAGCTGAGGGAATACAGGGACCTGCTAATTAAAATGGGATATAAAAATATTGAATCTTTTATCTGGTATGCAGATCAGAATAAAATAATTACAGTATAATGTCATCCGCTTCACATATTACTCAGAGATATCATTGGGGCCACTCAAGAAGGTTCAATGCCTGTTCTGAATACTACAGGAAAATGTTCGGGTCAAGGATTCAGAAACTATCAATCGATGCAGGTTTTACATGTCCGAACCGTGACGGAACTAAAGGTACTGGTGGCTGCACCTATTGTAACAACGATGCTTTTAATCCGGGATACTGTAAACCTGAAAAATCAGTTACCGGACAAATTAGGGAAGGAATTGAGTTTCACAGGTGGAGATACAGGAAGGCTTGCTCATACCTTGCTTATTTCCAGGCATTTTCAAATACTTATGCTCCGCTGGAAACACTTAAGGAGAAATTTGAGGAAGCCTTGAATTATCCGGGTGTGATAGGGCTTGTTATCGGGACGAGACCGGACTGCATGGATGAGATCAAACTTGATTATCTGAAGGATCTGTCACGGAATTACCATATAGTTGTCGAATATGGAATAGAATCATGTTACAATAAGACACTGAAGAGAATAAACCGCGGCCATTCATTTGAAGAAGCAGTTAAAATTATTGAAAAAACTGCAGGGGCAGGAATTAAAACAGGAGCCCATTTGATCTTCGGACTGCCGGGAGAATCACGCAATGAGATGCTTGCCGAAGCAAGTATGTTATCTGAGATCCCCTTAACTACAGTTAAATTCCATCAGTTGCAGATAATGAAAGATACTGTAATGGAATCAGAATTCATTGAGAATCCGGATGATTTTGTTGTATTCTCTCTTCAGGATTACATGGATTTTATCATTGAATTCCTTGAATTACTGAACCCGGCAATTGTTGTGGAAAGATTTACAGGAGAGGCGCCACCGCGATTTCTTGCTCATATTCCATGGGGAAAGATCAGAGCCGAACAGATCGGGACAATGATAGAAAAGAGACTTGAAGAACTTGATACATGGCAGGGAAGATCATATAGAACCAGCAATGAAGTAATATGAAATACTTTCTGCAACAGATAGCTGAAACACTTTATAACGGTTACAGTGACCGTCTGAATGAACATTGTATTGTATTCCCCAACAGGCGGGCAGGGCTGTTTTTCAGGAAATATCTTGCAGAACTGATTGATAAACCGGTCTGGGCACCGGCAACTATGACAATAAACGATCTCTTTTATTCATTATCGGATCTGCAACCAGCAGGGAATGAGGTGCTTTTATTTGAGCTCTACAAGGTCTACAGCAGGATCAGAAAAAACAGGGAGAGTTTTGATGATTTCTATTTTTGGGGCGACATGCTCCTGAATGATTTTGATGATGTTGACAAATATCTTGTTGATGCTTCCCGGCTTTTCAGCAACGTTCAGGATTTAAAAAAGATAGATGAACAATTCGGAGGGCTCACAAAAGAACAGGCTGAAATAGTTAAACGTTTCTGGGTGAATACTGATATCGGAAAACTTACAAGGGAGAAATCTGCCTTTATAAATCTGTGGGCTATTTTGAATGATATCTATACTGAATTCAGGAATACCCTGAAAGAAAAACACCTTGCTTATGACGGGATGATATGCAGGGAGGTTGCGGAACACCTTAAAGAGATTGACACAACAGGGATAAAATGGTCAATGCTGCATTTCGCAGGCTTCAACGCACTTAATAATTGCGAAAAAGAACTGATGAAGAGATTGAAGGAGGAGGGGAGGGCAAAATTCTACTGGGATTATGACAATTCATATATAGAAGAAAAAAACATTAATTCAGCCGGATATTTTCTCAGAAGCAATCTGAAAATATTCGGTAATGATATGTCTGCCGGCTGGAGTTACGATACATTGCTTTCTTCAGTTTCAGAAAAGCCGGTAAGACGCATCATAAATACATCATCAGACATTGCCCAGGTGAAATTGCTTCCTGAATTGATAAGTAGTCTGAACGGACTGACTCATGAAAATGCTCATCAGACTGCAGTTGTCCTTGCTGACGAAAATCTTTTGATCCCTTCACTTACAAGTATTCCCGAAGAGGTGACTGATATTAACATGACGATGGGATTCCCCCTCAGGCAGACCTCAATATATGTTCTTGTTAATCAAATTCTTGATCTTCAGTTGAATGCCAGGACTGAAAATGAAGTTACAAGGTTCAGACACAGGGAGGTAATTAAAATACTTAAAAACAGCATCATAGTTGAAATAAACAAAGGAACCTTTGATGAGATTCTAAATGAAATAACAGAACAAAACCTGCTATGGATACCATCAGACCGTTTTTCAGGTTCTGAAATGCTTTCTGTTATCTTCAGAAAAGTTAAGGATCCAATGGATGTGTCAAATTACCTGAAAGAGATTCTACTATTGGTTTTATCAATCCCGGGTAATCATGGTGATGATCCCCGAAATGTTTCACTCCAGAGAAATGTTCGTAATGAGTTTATATACAAGATAATACTTACATTGAACCGGCTTGATGAGATACTGAAAAGCCCTGACATAACCCTGACTTCTGAAACTTGGGTGAGAATACTTGACAGGTTATTAAGAAATCAGACTGTGCCGTTTTCAGGAGAACCTCTTTCCGGAATCCAGATAATGGGAATACTTGAAACACGCACCCTGGATTTTAAAAACCTTATAATACTTTCGGTAAATGAAGGTGTGTTGCCATCAATTACATCACCTTCGTCTTTTGTGCCTTTTGCATTAAGGGAGGCATTCGGAATGCCATCCCTGAATCATCAGGAATCAATCTATGCCTATCATTTCTACAGGCTGCTTCATAAGGCTGAGAATGTAACATTTGTCTACAATTCAGATTCCGAAGGCCTCAGGAGCGGAGAGATGAGCCGCTTCCTTCAGCAGATGAAATATGATAAGAATCTTGATCCCGGTGTTCTTACTGTCAGCTTTGGGATAAGGAACCCTGCTTCAATAGGTGACAGTATTGAGCACAATCAGGAGCATAACAAAAGACTTATATCACGTTTTGCGGGAGAAGGGAAAGATAAAAGGTTTATTTCTCCTTCAGCGCTAAATACCTGGCTTAACTGCAGGATGAGATTCTATTACAGATATGTTAATGGTCTCGTTGAAAAAGATAAGGTTACGGAGGAAATAGATCCTGCCATTGTCGGAACTATGCTGCACGCAGCAGTAAGGAAACTCTATTCGGACTATGTAGGTAAAGTCTTGGATATTAATGAAATAGAAAAACTTTCGACAAACAGGGATCTCATAGCTTCTCTTATAGGCAAAACTATAATTGAGCATTACGGAAAACAGAATGGTTCTTTGATTAAAGGTAATGAATTGATAATTAAAAATGTATTGACTGTTTTTATTAACAGGATATTTCAGATCGATAAGGCGGCTGCACCTGTCAGGATAATATCATTTGAAGAACTTTTAACATTTCCGCTTTCAGTAAAATGCAACGAAGTTGATCTGACCCTGCTGATCGGAGGTAGGATTGACCGTATTGATAATCAAAATGGTGTTATAAGAATTATTGATTACAAAACGGGGGAAGTGAATGATTCTGTAAGTTCAGTGGGTGCCCTTTTCAATAACGACAGGAATAAGAACCTTGATGCATGGCTTCAAACACTTATATACTGTGAAACATATCTGGCCAATAAACCGGATCAGAAAATAATACCATCAGTCTACAAGCTTAAGAAAAATCCGGGATCCACAGACACAGACAAGTTAAGGATAGGCAAGAACCTTGTTATTGATGATTATCATGATATAAAGGCAGAATTCCTTGAATATCTGAATATGACAGTCAATAAAATATTCAGTCCGGATGAACCATTTACAATGACTTCGGATAGTTGGAGTAAATGCAGATACTGTCCTTACAGGACCTTATGCCTCAGATGATTTCATACTGATAGTTGAAAGTTTGATAGCATAAGGGATTACAAAGTATGGACATAAGCAGCCGGTGAATCAAGGACTTGTATCCTGTCGGTTGTGTCATCTTTGATAGTACTGTTTTTCAGGAGAATATCAATTACATTATCGGTGATATCTGCAGGGACGCTTATAGCACTTCTTATCATGTTTGATGTAATTTCCCTCTCGCTTTTCCCTGTAAGAGGTGCCACTCTTGCTGAAACTGCTCCCCGGGCTCCGACTTTCAGGCAAGCCTCCCTGAGCTTTTCTATCCTGTCCTCATCAGATATTATTGATATTTCACAGTTATCCTGGGGCAATAATGATTTCCCTGTTTTCTTCTCCTGATGCCCGGCATCCAGTCTCTTCCTCCAGCTGGTACCAGATTTGAGCTGGTCGATTGCAGCTATTATCTGTTCTATACTTGCAGCATATTTCTGTTTCCCTATATTTAAATAAGTATCCAGCAGTCCCATCGAAACGGGTGTCTGATAGATGAAGCCGCGTCCCGGTCTGTCGAGCCGGCTCTGTTCGATAAGTATCCTTATTATACTTTCCGAATCCTGTTCAGGCATTATAAGTCGCACTATTTCTTTTTCAGCAGAGATTGTAATACGTATTAATCCAAGCTGATCACGGATATCATTTCCTTTTCCGAATGTTACAAGGGGGACGCATATTCCCAGGTCAAGTGCAGTTTTTGCCATCAGTTCACCGCTGCCTGGCTCTGAAAGGACGCACACTATGCATGATAGTTTATGTAAAAGTATATTCCTGTAGTCCTCACATTTGGCTGCTGAAAGGAAATCCCTGTTAAAATCAGGAGGTTCTTTGCTGAATTCCATCAGGTCCTGGGAGTAAATTGTTCCTCGTCCTGGTATATGAAGCCCCCCAATGTGTATAATATGATTTACAACATCTTTCGAATTTTCCCTGGGGATTGTGAATCTGAAAACGTCAACAGCGAAATCCCTTAGGGAGCTTATTTCACCAGGGAGCCCGAACTGCCTCGATTTGATAACTTTACGAGCTATCCTGCCGTTTTCAACATAGACTATTACACCCAGTTCATTGAGAAAACCGGCTATTTTTTCACTCAGGAATTCATTTACTATGCATGTTATACGGCTTACCCGGTGTGGGGTATACTGGCCTTTTGACATCTGGGTTCTCCAAACTGTCCTTGAGGGTGAGAATACTTTTTCTTTTATCGGAGGGATCTCGTTACTCATTTTCACGTGAATTTTGAGTTGAAAGAATTGATCTCCTTTGTTTTGCCTTTGCAAAGAGTCCGAATAGCAAGACTGTAAGAATCGGAAATGCTGATGCCAGGGCCAGTACTCCGAAACCGTCAGATATTTCAAGTTCTCCGCCGATACTTAAGCCCATAGCCAGAACCAGAGGTACGGTAACCGGCCCGGTTGTTACACCTCCGCTGTCCCAGGCAATTGATGTGAATTCTTCCTCGCTCATTATTGTCAGCGGGATTAGCAGTAAATACGATGGAACAATCAGCCATACCAGGGGCATGTTAAAGAGTATCCTGCATAAACCTATTACTATCCCTATTCCAACACCAAATGATACCACCCGGATAATCTGAGTACGCCTTATTGTGCCGACTGTTATATTTTCAACTGTCATGCCCATTGCACTTAGTGCCGGTTCTGCCATTGTTGCACCATAACCCATTCCGAATGCAAAAACAAGTACAAGTATTATCCCCAGAACGGAGAGCTTGCTACCGAAAAGAGGGGGTCTGGTTATTATGTATTCATATCTTCCACTGGTTTCATCAAAATGTTCTTCATGGAATTCAACGGGTCTTAACCTGCCATTCTCCGAAAAATTAAAATAGGTCTTCTGTGTACCGTCAGGTTCTATTGTATAGTAAAGAAGGTTCTTGTCGAAGTTATTGATGACCACTCTGTCAATGAATTCCTCCTCACTTGAAAATGCCCTTGGAAGCTGTGCTCCGACTTCACCGCCCAGGGAAGCAAGTCCGAGTTTTATTCCGGATGTAAAAAGAGCCATTCCTATCAATGTAAAGATTATACCCAGAAAGATCTCATCCTTATATCTTAGTTTCTCCCGCAGGAATCCGAGCAGTACGATTATCAGCAAAAGAGAAAGAGGAATAACTGCCCTTATTCCGGCAACTGATTCAGCGGCTATTGTTCTTCCGAAAGATGGCAGCTCTTTTTTGCCTTTTAGCTCAACTCCCGAGAGAATCTCTCTTTCAGATTCTGAGGCAAAATTTAATATCCAGTCTTCAACAGGCATCATCCCAATAAGTGCAATGCGGCTGTTCTTGTTATCCTGGAGAGATAGCAGGGCCTTCCTGTATTCCTTGTCGTCATCATAAAATGCGCGCCTTCCTTCCTCGCTTCCACGGGTAAAAGCGTGGCGTTTTATCATTTCTTCGTTCCTGAAAAGTGCCAGCGCCATTTTTCTGCTGCCCGGAGAAAAGAAACTGACTTCATCAACTGGTCCGGGTGCTTTAAAATTAAGCACATATCCCAGTACCATTACTGCCAGAACGGGTAAAGCTGAAGCCAGAAGAACAACACCGAATCCACTGGTTGTTCCTTTTCCTTTGCTCGCGGCTCTTGATACTCCTAATCCAAGTGCCAGGACAAGAGGAACTGTAACAGCTCCTGTTGTTACTGCTCCGCAATCCCATGCCAGCCCGATCACTTTACTCAGATTTGTATCAAATGAAAAGTAGACTGACAGGGCAAGCAGGACAGGTATTATAATTAAAATGAAAGGCTTTATTGACAAATTAAAATAGAACCTGACCATACCCAGGGCAACAGCGACACCTACTCCGATTCCAACAGACAGCACGAGCCATTCCGTGTAACTCTCAAGGATCATATAAAGTAAGGGTGAGTCCCAGGCTTTAACAGTTGATCCTGCTGTTCTCAGCGCACTTATAGCAGGCTCCGCAAGAGTAGCACCGAAACCAAGGATCAGGCTGAATATTGAAATAACAACTATTCCGACACGTGCAGGCAGCTTAACTCCCACACGTTCACCAAGAGGCATAAATCCCAGTACCAGCCCTTCAAGGAAAAAAGCCAGTCCGAAAACCACAAGAGCTATCCCTCCTGCAGTTCCAAGGGCATTGCTTAATGGTACCCTTAAAATAAAGATTTGAAATACAACGAGATAAATTATTATGAATGCCACTGATTTTATCTGAGCGATAATTCTGCTCCGCGCATATCCTGATAACATGACAAGAGAATCCCGGATAGGCACTTTTTTGTACTTCTTCATAATTTTTTTATGAATACCTACCCAAAACTACAATAATACTTTATACCTGATAAAAAATAATTTCAGATAATAGTAACATTTAATCAACTAAAAATGAGAATTATATAGTTGAAGGATTTTTATGAGAGATCGGAAGACCGGTAACTTACCTGCGAAGGGCAGCCATTTTGATTGCTGTTATAGCAGCCTCATCACCTTTATTTCCGTGTTTTCCACCGGCTCTGTCTGAAGCTTCCTCAGCAGTGTTTGTAGTCAGTACACCGAAAATAAAAGGAATATTATAATCAAGGTTTAGTTGAGTAATACCCTGGGTAACGCCCTGGCATATATAAGTGAAATGAGGTGTTCCACCCTGTATAACACATCCAAGGCAGATAACAGCGTCAGGTTTATACTCTCCGGCAAGGAATTTTGCTCCCGATGTAAGCTCAAAGCTTCCGGGAACGTGTATCACTCTGATATTCTTCTTAGAAGCTCCATGTTTACGTAGAGACTTAATGGCTCCGTCCAGCAGCTTTCCTGTTATTTCATTATTCCATTCTGACACTACGATCCCGAACTTCATTTTACGGGCATCAGGAATATTATCAGGATTATATGACGACAGATTTGTTGTGGCCATATCACTTCATAAGTAGCTTCACCCTGGCTATATACTTTTCAATACTCTGTCCTTCTGTACTTTCAGGATACTCATTCTGGATCCTTTGGTACAGTTTCAGCGCTTCCCCGTAGCTGCCTTCAAGTTCATGGATCTCTGCAGCCTTCATAAGGAAAAGCGGCGTATTGAATGAATTCTCAGCAAATTCAGCGGCTTCAAGATATTTTGCAATACCCTTTTTAGTGTCCCCGAGTTCAACATATGCATCACCGGAAGCCCCGATTGCAAGTGAGCCAAGGACTTTATCCTTTTTGGAGTATTTACCAAAATATTCAAGCGCTTCTTCATACTGTCCAAGCCGAAGGTAACAGATACCTGCACTGTACAGTGCAAGATTCCCGGTTTTTGTAAACTTGTAATCTTTTGATATGTCAAGGAACCCGAGGTAATTCCCGTCGCCATTAAGAGCAAGATTAAGTGAATCTGTTTCAAGATACCTCTCAGCCTGATAGATTTGAGACTGGGCTTCATTATTCCTGCTGATAAGATACATTCTGCCTAACCAGAAAAGAGCTACCAGCCCTACAATTATCCCTAATGTTATCAGAAGAGGTTTGTAGTTTTTCTCAAGGAATTGTTCCGTTTTTGAAAGTGTTTCTTCAACATTCTTAAGGCTCTGAGGACTTTCCTCTTTTGTTTTCTTTGCCATAACTAATCAGATCGTAGTTTGTTTTTTCCACCGCAAAAGTAATTTATTTCAGATTATTATGAAACAATTATTTAATGTTAGTTGTA
>CAYNRI010000059.1:0-1409 GCA_964399575.1 uncultured Rikenellaceae bacterium | reverse complement strand
GGAGTTGGTAAGACCAATATACTGGATGCTATACATTATCTCTCACTCACTAAAAGTTTCTTTAATAATATTGATAGTATCAGTATACGTCATGATGAAGAGTATTTTATAATAAATGGAACTTTTATAAAGAATGATGATGAGGATAATATCTTTTGCGCTTTTCAGAGGCAGAAGCAAAAGGTGATGAAGAAGAATGGCAAGGAGTATCAGAGGATGTCAGATCACATAGGGAAATTTCCTGTTGTGATGATCTCGCCTGCCGACATAGCTCTGATAACAGAAGGAAGTGAGGAAAGACGCAGGTTTATGAACAAGATAATCAGCCAGTACGATAAAGAATATCTTGATTCAGCTCTGCAATATACTAAAGCTCTTCAGCAGAGAAACAGACTGCTGAAGGAGTTTAAATCAACAGGGCAGTTCGATAATGATGTTCTCACTATCTGGGATTCTCAGCTGGTAAAATATGGAAATTATGTCTTCAGGGAGAGAGAACTGCTTATAAATGAACTGATCCCGGTTTTCCAGGAGCATTATTCAAGTATATCATCAGGAAAAGAGCGGGTAGAGCTTGTTTATCACTCGCATCTTTCTGAAGGCAACTATGGGGAAGCTCTTGTAAAATCGGTAGCAAAGGATCGTTTCCTTGAGTATACAACACTTGGAATTCACAAGGATGACCTTGTTTTCAGGATGGATGGATGGTCTGTCAGATCCCTTGGTTCGCAGGGTCAGCAGAAATCATATCTTGTTGCATTGAAACTTGCCAAATTTGATTATATAAAGCGGAAATCAGGCATTTCACCGATCCTGCTCCTTGATGATATTTTTGATAAATTCGATGCGGGACGCGTGGAGCAGATAATAAGACTGGTAGGTGATAACAGATTCGGGCAGATATTTATAACTGACACCCACCAGAACCGACTGCATGAAATACTCTCTGCCCATAATACCGATTATAAGCTTTTTATAATTGAAAATAACATGGTGGAAGAAAAGATCCACAATGGCAAATATCTGAATGAGAAGAAGTAAGACAATATCGCTTGCAGAAGCAATGAAGGATTACATAAAGGAGATGAAGCTCGGGGATAAGCTCTCCGAAGTAAGCCTGATTAATTCCTGGGAAGAACTGGTGGGCCGTGCTATCTCATCAAGAACAAAAAAATTATTCATCAAAGATCATGTCCTTTATGTTCATCTTAGTTCTTCAGTTGTAAGAAATGAGTTGCTGATGCTTAGAAATGCCCTCAGGGACAAGCTGAATGAAAAAGCCGGCAGGGAAGTGATAAATGATATAGTGCTGAAATAATATTTTATCTTACTTCCAGGTTAATATTTGATTTCCCGGCTATGGTGTACCTTTTGATTTCGAGAGTCTTCTTAAATGATTTCCCGGATCT
>CAYNRI010000058.1:7755-16817 GCA_964399575.1 uncultured Rikenellaceae bacterium | reverse complement strand
CACCCCTAAATCCCCCAAGGGGGACTTTAAATCCTGCTATCATCATAATTTTCAACAACATTTTTCAATTTCTTCATTTTATTTCAATCTTTCAATTGTACACAATTCTAAGCCCCCCCTGGGGGGTTGGGGGGTAAGCCCCTGCGATCCATATAGCTATAATTAGTCGTGTAAATATCTTATTAATTGTTAATTGCTAATTGCTAATTGTCAATTGCTAATTGTCAATTGCTAATATCCTGTCTCCTACTCCTGACTCCTCTGCGTACTCTCCGTAATGATCTGGCCGTCAAACAAATTAATCACCCTGTGTGCAAAACCCGCATTCTCAACCGAGTGAGTGACCATTACTATCGTTGTACCGGCACGATTGAGGTCAGTAAGAAGATTCATTACTTCAAGACCATTCTTTGAATCGAGATTACCTGTAGGTTCATCAGCCAGTATCAGTTTCGGACCAGCAACAACAGCCCTGCTGATAGCAACTCTTTGCTGCTGTCCGCCTGACAGCTGCTGCGGGAAATGTTTTTTACGGTGTCCCATTTTCATCTGCTCAAGGACAGCTTCAACCTTTTGCCTGCGTTCATGAGCTTTCAGCTTCAGATAGATAAGCGGAAGCTCAATGTTCTCATAAACAGTAAGCTCATCAATAAGATTAAAACTCTGAAAGACAAAGCCGATATTCCCTTTGCGCATCTGGGTCCGGTGACGTTCGGATAATTGTCCCACCTCTTTACCGTTGAAATAGTACTCACCTTTTGAAGGATTATCAAGCAAGCCCAGGATGTTAAGGAGTGTTGACTTACCGCATCCCGAGGGTCCCATTATTGCAAGGAATTCTCCTTCCTTTACATGCAGGTTCACATTATCAAGTGCTGTCGTTTCGATTTCTTCTGTCAGAAATACCTTTGTTAAGTTGATTGTTTTTATCACGGTTGATTGGTTTATTTAAATATAATTCTGTCGGCATTGCCAAATAGTTCATAACCTGATGTAATAACCTGTTCACCTGTGTTAAGGCCCTCGAGGACTTCATAATACTGAGGATTCTGCTTGCCGATCCTGATATCCCTTTTTACAGCTTCGGTACCGTTAGCATTAAGGACAAATATCCACTGGCCTCCGGTGCTCTGGAAGAATCCTCCTCTGGGGATAAGAACCGCATTACCTGCTTCTCCCAGTTCAAGCCTCATCTGGTATGTTTGTCCGGTCCTTATATTATCAGGCTTTGTCCCTTCAAAGACCATCTCGACCTCAAACTGACCTTCGCGTACCTCAGGCAGCACCTTGCGGACTACCAGATTAAACTGACTGCCGCTCCTGTCAAATGAGCATTTTAGTCCATGGACTATCCTGTCAATGTAATACTCATCTGTCCTGGCAGTAACCTTGAAATCAGTCAGGACATTTATCTGTCCCACCCTCTGTCCTGCGGACAAAAGCTGACCTACTTCGGCATCAAGCATTCCAAGCTGGCCGTCGACGGGAGCTTTAACATCAAGATCATCCATCCTGCCACGAACAAGCTGGAACATCTGCCTCATCTTTATAAGGTCCTCTTCAAGTGTCTGCATTGATGTTGTTCTGAGCAATGAATCGTTCACAGCTTTTATCTTATTTATCTCCAGTAGCTTAACTTCATATTCATAATCCTCTTTTGATTGAATGTACTCTTCAACAGGTACGTATTTATTCTTAACAAGGATCTCGTTCTGTTCATAAGTCCGTTTTCTTCTTGTCATCCTGTAACGACTGTCAAGCATATCTTTTCTTGATGCTATCTGTGCAGCCTCGAAGGAGACTTTCGTATTCCTAAGGTAATTCTCTTTTTCAGCCAGTGATGCCTCACTGTTCAGTATTGTCTGATAAAGCTGCTTGTTCTCAAGCTTAAGTATCACATCACCTTTTTTAACCATCGAGCCTTCCTCAATAAAACGTTCAGTTACCCGTCCCCCTTCAATTGCATCCAGGTATATTGTTGTAATTGGTTCGACTGTCCCGATAACAGAAATATAATCATTGAAAATCCCATTTTCAACAGCACTGATTGTCAGCTTGTCACGTTCGACACGGAAAGCTGAACTGTGATCACCGAAAATCAGCATCCCGGCAAGAAAAAGGAATAATGCTGCTCCGGCTATCCATATCAGGTGCTTCTTCTGTAACCCTTTTTTCTTTTCAATTGTCCTGTCCATTCCCATATCCTGTATACCTTTTGTCATGATCCCAAAACCAACAATTATGCCGTTTTGCTAATTAATTGAAATACTGTTGCATATATTATCAACCATATTCAAAAAGGTAAATTATATTTACATATTGGTGTAAAATATTTTTACATAATATTTGGAATTTTTAAATTATAGTAGTAACTTTATAGAATAGTTAAGTTAAATGAGTATAGGGAATCATACACAATACCTCATTGATTTTCTTCGTCTACCCCGGCCCCAAGGGGAGCGAAGAAAATCAATTTACTCCCCTTGGGGTCGGGGTAAATCTATTGATTTTCAAGCGATTTTGGAAATTATATTAATGATTCCCAATACTCATATTATGTTATTCCAGGAGTCAAAATACTACTCACTGTAACAGATCATGCAAGCAAATCAGGGTAACATTCTTGTAGTTGACGATAACAAGAGCATACTAACGACTCTTGAAATATTGCTTTCCCCTATCTTCAACAAGGTTACTCTTCTTCCGGGGCCCAATCAGCTGATCAGCACCCTGAAAAAAGAAGAGTATAACCTGGTCATCCTGGATATGAATTTCAGCGCCGGGATAAATACCGGCAATGAAGGTATTTACTGGCTTAAAAGGATAAAAGAAACCGACCCCGACATATCAGTCGTTATGATAACTGCCTTTGGCGATATCGAGCTGGCAGTAAAAGCTCTTAAAGAAGGTGCTTCTGATTTTATCCTGAAACCCTGGGACAACGAAAAGCTTATAGCTACACTTAAAATGGCGGTCCAGCTTAATATGTCGAAAAAAAGGGTTGCGGAGCTTAGTGAGAGAGAAGCCGGACTGAAAAGGGAGATAAACAGGGAACACCGCGATATAATAGGTTCATCGCCCGGACTTCTTAATATTATGAACATTGTCCGCAAGCTTGCCAGAACAGATGCCAATGTGCTTATCACCGGGGAGAACGGAACGGGAAAAGAGCTGATTGCCGGCGAGATACACAGATTGTCAGCCAGGGCGAAAGAGGTCCTTGTGACTGTCGATATGGGTGCAATAAGTGAATCACTTTTTGAAAGCGAGCTGTTCGGACATGTAAAAGGAGCTTTTACTGATGCGCATGAAAACCGCGCAGGAAAATTTGAAACTGCAAGTAAAGGAACTCTTTTTCTCGATGAGATAGGGAACCTGTCATTTCATCTACAGGCAAAGATCCTAGCAGCCCTTGAAAACAGGCAGGTCTCACGCATAGGCTCGAATCAGATCATCCCGATAGACATAAGATTGATCTGCGCCACTAACAAGAATCTTGACAGGATTGTCAGTGAAGGACTTTTCCGCCAGGATCTTCTGTACCGTATAAATACAATTCAGATCGAAATACCTCCCCTCAGGGAACGCGGAAATGATATTACTATCCTGGCTGAATACTTCCTAAACAAGTATACAAGGAAATATAACAAACCAAATCTGAAGATCAATCAGCAGGCAAATGAAAAACTTCTCAGATATACCTGGCCGGGTAATATCAGGGAACTGCAGCACACAATAGAAAAAGCTGTAATACTCAGTGAATCAGATATATTAAGACCTGATGATTTCTATCTCAAAACAATTGGTCTTTCTGAAAAAAGCAAGCCGCTCCCGACTCTTGAAGAAATGGAAAGACAACTCATTCAACAGGCCCTTGAGTTCAATAAGGGTAATTACAGCGCTGCTGCAGAAAAACTCGGGATAACACGGCAAACCCTGTACAATAAACTTAAAAAGATGGATCAATGATCAACAGGAGCTTCTACATTGCCCTTATGCTCAGAATACTGCCGCTGATAATATTTTCATTTCTCATCGGGTATCTCCTTGCAACCGGCCGGTCAATAACTCTTGTTCTTCTCTGCATTGCCGGGATCATATTATTCATCATCGCTCTTGTGAATTTTCTTAACACTTCAAATAACAGGATCCGTTACTTTTTCGATGCAATAAGGAATGAGGATTCGACACTTTCTTTCCCTGTTGAATCGAAAAACAAATCTCTCAGGGAATTGTACAGGAGCATGAACAGGGTGAACCAGCAGATACAGCAGTTAAAAATAGAAAACCGGCAACAGGAGCAATACTTCGAACGCCTTATTGAACATCTGGCAACAGGTATCATCACATTTAACAGCAAGGGCTTTATACTTCATGCAAATACAGCTGCAAAGAGGTTGCTCTCAACCGATATTCTAACCCATATTCAGCAGCTTGAAAGGATCAATCTAAAGCTGTTCCAGGCAATATCAAATATCAAACCGCTGGAACAGAAACTGATCTCTGTTCCAAGCTCACTAGGAGATATCCAGCTTTCACTCAAGGCCACTGCCCTGAAAACCAATGATGAAGAAATGGTCATCCTTTCTATTCAGGATATCAGGAACGAACTGGACGAGAAAGAGCTCGATTCATGGCTTAAGCTTATAAGAGTGCTTATGCATGAAATAATGAATTCCCTTACTCCGATAACTTCACTTTCAGAAAGCCTTGTACATATCTTTAGCCGGAACGGCCAGCCTGTCAGATCAGAAGAGCTGACCGATTCGACTATTTCAAGAACACTGAACGGCCTCAATGTCATACAGGAACAGGGAAGGGGCCTTATGTCGTTTGTGGAATCATACCGCCGCCTGACAAGGATCCCCGAACCTGATAAAAGAAAATTCAGCGTTGACAGCCTGCTTGAGAGGGTCCGTATTTTGTATAAATCGCTTGAGAAAAGCGACACTGTGAAGCTGGACTGTACTCTGTCTGATCCCGGCATGGAGCTCCTTGCTGATGAGAACCTGATTTCACAGGTGCTTATCAACCTTCTTAAAAATGCACTGGAGGCCAATGAAGATAATCCTTTTGCCAGTATCTCAGTCAGGGCAGGCTACGATAATGACCAACATCCTGAGATATGCATCTCCGATAACGGGCCAGGTATTCCTGAGCAATATCTTGAAGAGATATTCGTACCCTTCTTTACAACAAGAAAGGACGGTTCGGGCATCGGACTGAGCATCTCCAGGCAAATAATGAGAGCGCACAGGGGTACTTTGAAAGTAAGATCCAGACCTGGACAAGAAACAACATTCTGTCTCACTTTCAGCAATTAAGGTTTTCCCGGAAAATGATATTAAATTTGCCGCCACATTCCGGCAGATGAAAGAAAATCAACTTATCGGTCTTTATGAGAAACACCCTGGGATCCTGAAACTGGCCGGATCAATTGAAAAACAAGAATTTCAACGAATGGGTGTCACGGGTTTATCGGGATCTCTAAAAGCTGTGGCCCTGGCCGGGATCTTCATTAAAACCTCTCTCACTCATCTTGTATTATTACCTGAAAAAGAAGATGCTGCTTATTTTTATAACGATCTCGTAGCACTGACTGGCGATGATGCTGTTTTCTTCTTCCCCTCGACATATAAAAGATCTGTTCAGTATGAGCAGACTGAACCGGCTAATATTGTTCTCCGGACCGAAGTACTAAGTCATCTTGCTTCAGGAAAAAGAAAAGGCATAATAGTATCCTATCCGGAATCGGTTATGGAAAAGGTCATAAGCCGGCGTAACCTGAAGAAGAACACCTTAAGCATTTCAAAGGGCGATAAGATCTCCCTTGAGTTCCTTGAGGAGGTCCTGAGGGAGTATAATTTTGAAAGGGTCGATTTTGTTTATGAGCCGGGGCAGTATGCAATAAGAGGCAGCATAGCTGACCTGTTTTCATATTCCGCAGACCTGCCATACAGGATCGATTTTTTCGGGGAGGAAGTCGAATCAATAAGGACCTTCAAAACTGATGACCAGCTGTCTGTTGCGGTTCAGAAACAAATATCAGTAATACCAAATATCCAGGATATCTCTCTTGAAGAAGTAAATGATTCATTTACAGATTTTTTACCTCCATCAGCCCTGATATGGTTCGACGACTCAGCCTTTATAAGGGATAAGATGAACAACATCTTTTTTCAGATTGAGGAGAGAGAAGAATCAGGACATTTTTCCGGGAAGAAGGATCTTATAATGACAGGTAACAGGTTCATTGATGAATGTGAAAAATTCAGGATAACCGAATTCGGCAAAAGAGGAGTATTCCCTCTTCAGGAAATTATTGAATTCCACTCCGAACTACAACCAGTATTCAATAAGAACTTCGAACTGCTTTCTGAGAAACTTATCTCCAATAATATCTCCGGGCGCAGAACATTCATAATATCTGAAAGCCAGTCGCAGATCGACAGGCTAAGGGATATTTTCGCTGAGATAAATCCTGATGTGCAGTTCACACCTCTTCTGCTGAACCTGCACAGCGGTTTTACAGATAATGATCTTAATATTTCTGTATATACCGACCACCAGATTTTTGACCGTTACCATAAATTCAAAATAAGAGGCTACTTCACACGGCATGAGAGCATATCCGTAAAGGAATTAACAGGTCTTAATCCTGGTGACTATGTTGTGCATATAGATCATGGAATAGGTAAATTCGGAGGGCTGGAGAAAATTGAGGTGAACGGGAAGATCCAGGAAGCTATCAAGCTTGTCTACAGGGATAATGATACACTCTTTGTCGGGATCCATTCACTTCATCGTATATCAAAGTACAAAGGCAAGGATGATTCAGCCCCAAAAATATACAAGCTTGGATCCGGCGCCTGGCAGAAACTGAAGCAGGCCACAAAAAGCAGGGTGAAGGATATTGCAAAAGATCTTATCGTCCTGTATGCAAAAAGATTGGCTTCTGACGGGTATTCCTTTTCGCCAGATTCATATATGCAGCGTGAGCTTGAATCATCATTCATTTATGAGGATACTCCTGATCAGCTGACCGCCACGAATGCCATTAAAGAGGATATGGAGGCTCCTCATCCGATGGATCGCCTTGTATGTGGCGACGTTGGTTTCGGGAAGACCGAAGTAGCAGTCAGAGCCGCTTTCAAGGCTGCCGCCGACAGTAAACAGATCGCAGTGCTGGTCCCCACAACAATACTTGCATTACAACACTATAAAACATTTAACGAAAGACTTAAAGGATTCCCCTGTCAAGTCGAATATCTGACGAGATATAAGAAAGCCGCTGAGCAGAAAAAGATACTGTCGCAACTTCAGGAGGGTAAGATCGATATAATTATAGGAACCCACAAGCTTGTAGGACAGGAAGTCCGTTTCAAAGACCTCGGGCTCCTTATAATTGATGAGGAACAGAGGTTCGGTGTCTCAGTAAAGGAAAAACTAAAGAAACTCAAGACAAATGTCGACACCCTGACACTGACAGCAACCCCGATACCACGCACACTTCAGTTCTCGCTGATGGGCGCCCGTGACCTTTCAATTATCAACACTCCGCCCCCCAACAGAATGCCGATAGTTACCGAACTGCATGGATTTAATGAAGAGATAATAAAAGAGGGTATTGAATATGAAGTATCAAGGAACGGACAGGTCTTTGTCATTCATAACAGGGTCGAGAACATCAGGGAGATACAGGCCAAGATAAGCAGGATATGTCCCAATGTAAAATCAGCTGTCGTTCACGGACAGATGAAGGGAACTGATATAGAAAATGTGATGTTCAATTTTATCCAGGGTGATTATGATGTTTTGATAGCCACAACAATAATTGAATCGGGGCTGGACATTCCCAATGCCAATACGATCTTTATAAATGACGCCCACAAGTTCGGACTATCAGAACTCCACCAGCTGAGAGGGCGCGTGGGGCGATCAAATAAAAAAGCTTTCTGTTATCTCCTGGCGCCTCCGCCTGACAACCTGACTCATGAAGCCCGGCGTCGTCTTAAGGCAATAGAGGAATTTTCAGAGCTGGGAAGCGGATTCAACCTCGCAATGCAGGATCTTGACATAAGAGGATCCGGCAATCTTCTCGGGGGCGAACAGAGCGGATTCATAGCCGACGTAGGTTTCGAAACCTATCAGAAAATTTTGAACGAGGCAATAACGGAACTCAGGGAAACAGAACCTGTTGAACAGGATACTGCAGTTCCGGCAATAAGTACCCGGACAGCAATAAAATCTGATAAGACTTATGTCATTGATTTCCAGATTGACACTGACCTCGAAATAATGTTCCCCGATGAATATGTTTCAAATATCTCAGAAAGGATAAGGCTTTATAAAGAACTTAATGAGATCGGTAATGAAGAAGTTCTACGGACATTCGTTAACAAACTTACCGATCGCTTTGGCCCTTTGCCGGCTCCGGCAGCCGACCTTGTTGATATAGTAAGAATTAAGTGGATCGCTATCCGGCTGGGGATGGAAAAGATCCTGCTGAAAAACAATCTTCTGATAGCTAATTTCATATCAGACCCGAATTCTCAGTTCTATAAAAGCAGTCTTTTTATTTCAATAATGAATTATGTCGGACGGAAACACGGCCAGATGGCTGTAAAGCAGAAAGATTCAAAGCTGAGTCTGACAATAAAGGAAATAAAATCAGTAAAATCAGCAATCCAGATATTAAACAGTATACTCCAGGGTGTTGAAAGTACAAATTAGGGAAATCGTAATTAAGAAGTACTTAAAGTGAACTAAAGTTCGGAGTACTTAAAGTTAAGGACCAATTTACTCCCCTTAAGGATCCCGTTAAGTCGAAGGAGATTCCTCTTCCGCCAGTCGGCGGAATCGGAATGACACGGTGTCTTTGGTGTGTAGTGGGGAATGAGGCGGAGCGTTTTGAAGAATATTTTCTACAGGGAAGTAAATTGGATCAAAACGCCCCGCCTCATTCCCCCATATCCCCAAATTTGCCGTGTCATCCCGAATAAGTCAATCCTGAGTTTACGAAGGATTGACGACTGAGGGATCTCCCCCGGCTATCCTCAAAT
>CAYNRI010000058.1:2673-7655 GCA_964399575.1 uncultured Rikenellaceae bacterium | reverse complement strand
CCCCGGCTATCCTCAAATTCACTTTAGGGATCCTGTGAGAATTATCCTTCCTGAGTTTACGAAGGATTGACGACTGAGGGATCTCCCCCGGCTATCCTCAAATTCACTTTAGGGATCCTGTGAGAATTATCCTTCCTGAGATTGTGAAGGATTGACGACTGAGGGATCTCCCCCCTTATCCTCAAATTCACTTTAGGGATCCTGCAAGAAGTATCCTTCCTGAACCTGTGAAGGCTTGATGAATGAGGAATCTCCCCCCTTATCCTCAAATGCACTTTCGGGAGCCTGCAAGAAGTATCCTTCCTGAGCCTGCGAAGCCTTGACGAATGAGGGATCTCCCTCTTGAGGAAGAGAATTTGATAAATATGTGTATAAAGTATAACATGGGCAGGGGCAATTAAATCGATTTTGAACCGACTTTATGTCATGTATTATTGAATCCTGGACGTCCATCCACTCAAAACTCATGTCCCCTATTAGTTACAATATATCTATATATATAGAAAAGTTTAAGAGTTTTTAACTTTTTATTTTCCTGGCAATCTTCATTTTTCATAACTTTGTATTATATATGCATTAATGAACCTGATAATTGATATTGGCAATAACTGTACAAAAATGGCAATCTTCGATGGCAAGAAGAAAGCAGTCTCCTTCCGTATCAGACAGTTCACCTCAGAAAGAATGCAAAAGCTTTGTGAACCGTATGTAAAAAAACTCGACAAGGCGATAATCTCTTCCGTCAGGAATATACCTGAATTCGTGATAGATCTCCTGACCCACGGAATACAATATGTACATACTCTTTCTTATAAATCAACACTGCCCTTTAAAAACGAATATGAGACGCCTGAAACGCTCGGTCCAGACAGAATAGCGGCAGTAGCAGGAGCTTATTATCATTTCCCGCGAAAAAAGATACTTGTTATTGACGCCGGCAGTGCGATTACTTATGACTTTCTCTCAGGAAAGACATATAAAGGCGGGGATATTTCACCCGGACTGGGAATGAGATTCAAAGCCCTGCACAGTTTCACAGGGAAGCTCCCGCTTGCATCAACAACGATAAAATATTCATCGCCTGGTAAAAATACGCTGGAAGCCATTACTGCAGGTGTCGTAAACGGCCTCATCTATGAAATAAATGAGAATATCCGTACGTTTGAAAATAAGTACCCGGGTATTAAAGTAATACTAACCGGCGGTGACAGCGGATATCTGAGAGAGAGACTGGATTATAAGGTAGAATATATGCCCGATATTGTATTCGAGGGACTTAATTATATCCTGGAACATAATCCAAAATAGCTTCCGGGTGAATATAAAGATCATTTTTAATTATATGATTATCAGATCCTGCAGGATGATCAGCCTTAAGCTTATAATTCTTACAGCTATTATAACTTTATCGCTTGTTGTCTTATCATGTGAGAGAAAAATTGACAAGATCCAGAAAAGCGAGATCGCTACCCTCCCGTCAGTTACTGCAAAAGGGGCAACAACTCTTTTTACCGATTCGGGGAAAATGCAGCTTATGATGACCTTCCCGGTTATGGAAACCTATAACAATGAAGAATCCCCATATTCTGAATTCAGATCCGGTATCATCGTGAGCTTTTATGACGGACAAACAGAACCAGCCGGATATGCTTCCTCAAAATATGCAAGGTACACTGATAAGAAAAAACTATGGGAGCTGAGAGACTCGGTAATAATTGTTAACGAGACCAATGACAGGCTTGAGACTGACCAGCTCTTCTGGGACCAGGAGAAGGATCTGATCTATACCGACAGGCTGGTGAAGATAACTAATGAAGATCAGACGGTTATTGGAACCGGGTTTGAATCCGACCCGCGGCTCGAAAAACGAAAGATCAAAAATGTATCTGCCACAATTTACCTGAAAGAAGAATAAAACAGTTAATTTTAAGGCATGGGATATATAATTATCATTCTCCTGACGATGATATTTTCCGCCTTTTTTTCAGGAATGGAAATAGCCTTTGTATCATCAAACAAGCTTCGCATTGAGCTTGATAAGAAACAGGGTGTTTTCGGCTCCGAAATAATCAAAATTTTCACAAATAATCCCGGACAGTATATTGCCACAATGCTTGTCGGCAATAATATAGCCCTTGTCATCTATGGAATGTTCTTTTCGAGGCTGCTGAGCCCTGTGCTGACACCCGTTCTGGGATCCGATGCCCTCGTTCTTATACTTATCACACTGATATCAACAGCCCTTATACTGATCTTTTCGGAATTCCTTCCTAAAACAATATTCATTATTTCCCCTAACTTTTTCCTGAAGATATTAAGCATACCAACAATATTCTTTTACTGGATCTTCTATCCTGTAAGCAAGCTGACTCTTGCTGCCGCAAATCTCTTTATAAGAATTTTCTTTAAGAATAAATCAGGAGAAAAAACGAAAGAAGATGTTGTATTCAGCAAGGTTGATCTTGATCATTTTGTCAATGCGAATACAAGGAACCGTGAAGGGATGGAGCCTGTCCAGCATAATATAAGGATATTTCGGAACGCTCTCGATTTCTCAAATGTAAAGCTCAGGGAATGCATGGTCCCGAGAACGGAAATAGAGGCTGTTGAATGCAATAGTCCGGTTGCAGAGCTTAAGGAGAGGTTCATCGAAACCCAGCACTCAAGGATACTGGTTTATAAAGAAACAATTGACAATATTATTGGTTATTTTGAACTTAAAGACATTTTTAAAAATCCATCGGATATTATTTCAAATATAAGGAAGCTTGCAATTGTTCCGGAGACAATGGCTGCCAATAAACTGCTAAAGGTTTTTGTCGAGGAAAAAAAGAATGTTGCTCTTGTTGTTGATGAGTTTGGAGGCACATCAGGGATGGTCACTATTGAGGATGTTCTTGAGGAGATCTTTGGTGACATTGAAGATGAGCACGACGTAAGCGAGCTCACTGAAAAGGTAATAAGCAGTAATGAATACATTTTTTCAGGCAGGCTCGAAATTGATTACCTGAATGAGAAGTATAATCTAAAGCTTCCGGAAGAAGACGACTATGAAACCCTTGCCGGAATGATCCTTTTCTTCCACGGCAGTATCCCGGGGTATAATGATATGATCCGTATAAAGAACATAACATTTAAGGTTCTGAAGGTTACATCTACAAGGCTTGAACTTGTTAATATGAAGATCGAATAGTTTAAAAGAGAACAGGGCCGTCGTAAGCGACAACCCTGTTCCATATTTAATCTCCGGTATTCTTAATTACCGGTATTTACTGCAGTAGATTTTACTTATTAATTACGGTAATTCCGGGTCGTATACATCCCAGAACAATTTTGTTGAAGCTTCATCACCGCCGATTGCCTGTGATGCCTGCAGCCAGTTATCCTTGTTCTGAGTATCCTCATTGAAAGGATATGGCATTCTGACAGGAATATCTGCATAGGTCATACCCTCGGGGGGGTTGAGTATCGGATAATCAAGCCTCCTCCATTCTGCCCATCCTTCAACACCTCTGTCAAAGAGAGCAAGCCACTTCTGGGTGCCTATCTTCTGTTTATAATCGCCGGTGGCAGTTCCGTATGAAACTGTAGCCTGGGCCAGATAAGCATTTGCATCAGTACTTGATACACCCCAGTATTTCATACTCTCCTCAATAGCTGTCCTGTAGTGGTTGGCAGGACCTGTTACCCCGCCAAGATTCCTTTCAGCAGCTTCTGCAAGAAGGAATTCAACCTCAACATAATCAAGGAGTATTGTGGGGAAGTCAGGAGAAAACAGTATCTCATCAGTAAAATGTGAGAAAGCTTTATAACTACTTGACCCTTCTTTACCGTAAAGTAATCCTTTGTATAGACCACTTCCTTCAGGGTATTGAGTAAACCAGACTGCACGGCGAGGATCATTCAGTGAAGTCATCAGATCAACAAGAGTGTTTGTCGGGCAGAAATCCTTTCTGGCATCAAGAACATAAGCCTCGTAATAGGGACTGATGTAGGGTGCGATACCGTAAGGTACCCAGATTGCACTTTCAGCCTGTTTTGTGAATACACCTGTTGCCAGCGCTTCAGTAACAAGCGTGCCTGAATTTGCAGCCGGTACATCAGCAAGCCTCAGGGCAATACGAAGCTTTAATGAAGCAGCAAATTTGATCCATGATGCAACATCCCCATTGTAGAGCAGATCTGCATTTCCGAAGCTGTCAAAATCAGTATCGAGATCGGCGATTGCATCATCAAGGCGATCAATCAGATCCTGGTAGATTGTAAGGGCATCATCATATTTCGGGCGGCTGTTCTCAGCGCCCATCAGAGCTTCTGTATAGGGTATGTTACCAAACTGATCAACAAGTACATGCCATGCATAAACAGCCCATATTTCAGCAATAGCTATCTGATTAGTCTGCATTTCGAGAGGATATGAAGGCGTAATCCCTTTGTTAGCGATAAGTTTTCTACACTCTTTCAGATTCATAAGAGCGTCTCTGTAAATATTATCTGAAAAGTTATCAGGGATTTGTCTGTCGTGAAACAGATAACGGCTTTCAGTTGTATAGGATACTTCTGATTGATACTGAGCCAGTAATCTTGAGATATTCAGGTTTACGTTCATACTGCCTAACTGGTCGGTCAGTCCTATCTGAGCCTGTGTAAATAGTGCATCAGCTGATACTTTCTGCGCGTTCTTCGGGTCAATATTATCCGGAAGCTCGCAGGAAACCATCATTACAGCTATGATCAAAAATAAACCATATATAGTTTTACTTTTCATATTCTTTTATTTTATAATGTTAGAATCCAACTGTGATATTAAAACCAATGGTCCTGGTTGATGGATATGCTCCATCTGAAAATCCCTGAATATTACCGGCACTCAGGCTCAGTTCAGGATCATAGTAAGGCATATTCTTGTGGATCAGCCAGAGATTCCTTCCAACAAGTGACAGTGTAACTCTTGAAAGAGGTGTATTTGCCAGGAACTTTGA
>CAYNRI010000058.1:1293-2573 GCA_964399575.1 uncultured Rikenellaceae bacterium | reverse complement strand
AGATCCCATTGTGAAGAGAGCTGTATATTCTCTACTCCTTCATAAAGGTTTTTGACAGTATTCTTATTCCTGAACCAGTTCACCTGCATATCCCATGTAAAGTCATTGGATCTTATTATTGTTGCATTAAGAGCAAGTTCAATACCTTTATTCTCGATCTCTCCTGAGTTGACAAAACGCTGATCATACCCTGATGAAGGGCTGATAGAAACAGGCATGATCTGATCGATTGAAAGGGTTTTGTACAATGACAGGTCAAAACCGAATCTGTTATTAAAGAATTTCGTTTCAAGCCCTGCCTCCCAGCTCTTTGTACGTTCAGGTCTAAGGTCCGGATTCTGCAATACATCACTAACACGGAAAACACCCTGGGTGCCGTTATTTGCCTCCTGAGTATATGTCTGCAGCAGGCTGTAAACGGGAGCATCATTACCTACTTCGGCATAGTTGAGTCTCAGTTTCATGAATGAGAATACATTTGAACCTTTAAGACCGGGCAGTTCTGAAAAGATAAAGCTTGTAGATACCGAAGGATAGAAATAGCTGTTGTTTCCTTCTGGAAGTGTTGAAGATTTGTCGTTACGGCCAGTAAGGTCGAGATATATCATATTATTATATCCGAATGAAACCTGTCCGAATATACTGTTAACACCATAGATATCTTCTGTTTCCGTTGTTGATACAGGAGATGCTGAATTCATAAGATTATAAAATTCAGGAATAAGCAAGCCTCCAACAGTTGTCCCGTTAGTAGCTGAAACATTATTCCTTCTTCTGTTTACGCCGAGAAGTCCGGTAACTGAGAAGTCATCAAATGATTTATTGAACCTTGCCATAAGATCAAGGTTTGTCTCGGAGAAACTTCTAAGATACTTCGTGTAGTCTGAAGTCTGGTTACTGTAAACTGCAACTCTTTCTTCCTGGAATTCGGAATAAAAGTCCGTTGAGGCACGACCTTCAAGGCTTAACCATGGAGTAAGCTCATAGGTAACTTTACCATAGCCGAAAAGCCTGTCCCTGCCGTCATTCTGATAGTTCATGTAACGGGTCCAGTAGATATTATTATGATAAATAGGTATCTCAATATCATCATAATAACCATAGCTTTAGCAAACTCTTTAAGTTGGCAGAAGACAGGATGTATGCTAATAAAATGGCTGATAGTGAGAGAAACTATGACATGATTATAAATTCTATTAAGAATAATCTTTATGAAAATAAATATGAAAGCCAAGATCATTATGAGAGACTAGTTATGATGTGCAGACAAATGGGAAAAG
>CAYNRI010000058.1:0-1283 GCA_964399575.1 uncultured Rikenellaceae bacterium | reverse complement strand
TAGTTCCATGTCCTTTGCCTGCGGTCTTCGGTGATCCAGTATTTCTTCAGATCATAGATATCAACGTTTGGCTGGAACCACTGACCGAGAGACTGCATCGGGTTACCCGCATCATAACCTGTTCCATAACGACCTTTGTTCTTGTCATTTACGTAAGTTACATTTGACTCGACAGTTAATTTCTCACTCAGATTGTAGGATCCGGCAAAGTTTACTGTATTCTTCTTCAGCTCACTGTTCGGGAGGATACCTGTTTCACCAAGCCTTGTATATGACAATCTGAAATTACCTTTGTCATTTCCTCCATCCAGAGCAATATTGTAGTTCTGTTTCAGACCGGTTTCAAAGAAATCGCCGAGATCGTGTTCGCCGGCGACCCACGGTACTTTTCTCAGGTAGTTCTCTGCGTCTGTAGGTTCAAAACCAACCCAGTCGATGACCTGAATATCCGGATTGAATTTTCCTCCCCATGCTGCATCTTCAGATGTCGGAACGATAAGGTCCATACTTCCGTCCCCGTCAAGATCGTCATACCAGAAGTAGCCTGACGGATCATCATAATACTGACCATAACCGCCTCCATATTCCTTCTGGATCTTTGGAAGTGTATTTTTGTCGATCTTACTGACAATCAGACCGGCGTTGACTGTTACACCAATGCCTTTTCTTGCTGAACCTTTCTTTGTTGTGATCATTATAACCCCGTTAGCGGCACGTGATCCGTAGAGGGCAGTAGCAGCAGCTCCCTTGAGGACTGACATCGATTCGATATCATCAGGGTTAATATCAGATGCTGCATTTCCATAGTCATACCCGCCGCCTGCATTTACCTGTGTAGAAGTGTTGGTGATACTATTGTCGATCGGAACACCATCAACAACAAAGAGAGCCTGGTTACTGTTCATAAGAGACTTGTAACCCCTGATAAGAACATTGGCCGATCCGCCCATTGTATTGGATTGCATGATCTGAACCCCTGAGATCTTACCTGAGAGTGCGTTCACAAAGTTTGACTCTTTTGTTTTGCTTATATTATCTCCGCCCACTTCCTGGACAGAGTAGCCAAGGGATTTCTTCTCTCTCGAGATACCCAGAGCTGTCACCACTACTTCGTCAAGACCAAGCAGGTCAGACTCCATAACAGCATTTATGACCGAACGGCCTGCAATATCGACTTCCTGTTTCTTCATACCAATGTATGAGAATACAAGAGTGTTCGCATTCTGAGGTACAGTGATAGAAAAACTCCCGTTCTGATCAGTAAGGGTACCTATTAGTAGTGC
>CAYNRI010000057.1:0-16825 GCA_964399575.1 uncultured Rikenellaceae bacterium | reverse complement strand
ATCGAGGGCATCTTTAACGATTATTATAATTCACTTTCATCGAATTAGATTTTTAAATCATAAGCTTATAAAAGTACAGGCGCCAGAACAGTCTGTACTTTTTTTATTATTTCATGGATTATTACCGCAAATTAAAAATAATGAAGATCGCAATAATTCAACCGGATACAGTCTGGGAATCGAAAAAAGAAAACCTCAGGAGACTTGAACTTCAGATAAAAAGCCTTGACAATGATACTGACTTAATTGTGCTTCCTGAAATGTTCAATACCGGTTTCTCAATGAATCCCTGGAAGCTTGCGGAATCGCCATACTCTGAAACATATGAATGGATGAGCACAACAGCTTCTGCACGCCACGCAGGGATATGCGGGAGCTATATTGTCAGGATAAAGAACAATTTCTTTAACAGATGGGTATTCACATCACCAGATAGGAAGAACAGGATATATGATAAGCGCCATCTGTTCGGTCTCGCAGGCGAGAATAAGCATTTTACACCAGGGGGGAAGACCCTTACATATAGATTTAATGAGTTCAGAATATCAGCTACTGTTTGTTATGATCTCAGATTCCCTGTATGGTGCCGGAATACTAATAAGTATGATCTTTTGATAAATTCAGCTAACTGGCCCGAGGCCAGGAGGGACGTCTGGATCACACTACTTAAGGCACGGGCTATCGAGAACCAGTGTTATGTTGCAGGAGCCAACAGAGTGGGAACAGACGGTAATGGCTTCTCATATTCAGGAGAATCAGTTATAATTGATCCCAGGGGCAGGATAATAGCATTGGGATCTGATAAGGAAGAATGTACTATATCTGCAGTTCTCTCGCTTCCCGAACTAAAGGACTTCCGTAAAAAGTTTCCCGTATTACGCGATGCTGATAAGTTTTCTTTAAATCTCTGAGGTATATTTCATTATAATTTTGCACTGCCGGGGAAGGCAGGTTCTTGTTCATTAAAGCTTATTCTGATCACCTTATCTTAAGGGCATTGTACATTATTATTACAGGATGCAAGGCTTTACGGCCGGTACCTTCTTCAATATGATGCCGGCAACTTGTCCCCGGTGCAGCTATCAGAACGTTTCCATCAGCCTGTCTGACCTCCGGAAAAAGCACCAACTCACCTATAAGGTTTGAAAGGTCATAGTGTTCCTTTTCGAAGCCGAATGAACCTGCCATGCCGCAGCAGCCCGACGGGATCTCCTTCACTTTGTAATTCCTGGGAATCGAAAGCATCTCTATTGTACTTTGGGATGAAGATATAGCTTTTTGCTGACAATGGGCATGAAGAAGTATTTCCCTCTCCTGATCTTCAAAAAGATCTCTGTCTATCCTGCCTGCCTTGTATTCCCTTGCAATGAACTCATCAACCATAAAAGCATTTTCAGCGATCTTGTCAGCTTTCATCTTCAGATCATTACCTGCCAGCTCGGGATACTCATCACGGAAACCCAGTATTGCTGAAGGCTCTACTCCTAAAAGAGGTGTTTCTTCACAGATCACCCCGGAGAGAGAATCGATGTTGCCCCTGATTATCTTAGCAGCTTTCCTGATTAGTCCTTTTGACAGATATGTTCTTGCACTTTCTCCATGCTTTACAGTCATAACCTGATATCCCAACGCTGTCAGCAGTCTGACAGCTGCAATGCCGGTTTCAGTATCATTGTAATTCGTGGACTCGTCAACAAAAAGACAAACGGTACCCCTTGGGTTGACAGGTATTAAATCTCCGGCATTCTTTTTAAGCCATTTCCGGAGGGTTATTTTATATAATAAAGGTATGCCTCTCTTTGGTGCAAACCCTATCATTTTCTTGATTACCGATGAAAAGAAGGGATTCTTAAGGAAAAAGTTATATACAGCCGGGATAGCAGCCCCGATTTTATTTATCTGCGTTATGTAGGCAATAAGCAGTGTTCTGATCGGTATTCCGTGTTTATCATACCAGTGCTGCATGAACTCCCCCTTGAGTTTCGCTATATCAACACCTGAAGGGCATTCTGCTTTGCATCCCTTGCAGGAGAGGCACAGATCAAGGATATCGTATACCTCCCTGTGATCCCATATATTATTATCACTGGCACTTAAAAATTCCCTGAGTATATTGGCTCTGGCCCTTGTACAGTTTTCTTCCTCACCTGTAGCCATAAAAGAAGGGCACATCGTACCTCCGATTATTTTTGTTTTACGGCAATCACCTGAACCGTTGCATTTTTCTGCTGCCCTTATAATTCCATCAGTTGAAGAGAAATCATAAATTGTTTTTATATCCGGAGTTTTCCTGCCGGGTTTATACCGCAGTGAAGTGTTCATCTGCGGGGTATCAGTTATCTTGCCCGGGTTCATTATATTTCCGGGATCCCATGCCTGTTTTATCTCTTTGAGCAGTTTATAATTATGTTCTCCGAGGATTATCGGAATGAATTCTCCTCTCAGTCTTCCATCGCCATGCTCACCACTCATTGATCCTCTGTACTTCTTAACAAGTCTGGCTGTTTCAAGGCCAATGGTTCTGAAAAGCTCAGTATCATTTTGATCCTTGAGATTGAGGACCGGTCTTATGTGCAATTCCCCGGTACCTATATGAGCATGATATACAACCTCCTTGTCATAGGCTGCGAGCATTTTTTCAAAATCCCTGATATATTCCGGCATCTGTTCCACATTCACAGCGGTGTCTTCAATAAGTGAAACAGGTTTTTTGTCTCCTTTCATATTTGTAAGAACTCCAAGTCCGGCTTTTCGCAGATCCCATACTTTGCTGATGTCCCTGCCCTTTACTACCGGGAAAGCATAACCAAATCCTGAAGATTTAAGGTCTTTCACAAGTTCTTCAACAGCTTTATCAACCAGATCAGGCTTTTCCCTGACAAATTCAACAATGACTATTGATCCCGGATTTCCTTCAAGAAAGAACCTGTTGCTTCTTTGGCTAAGATTGTTTTCGGTCAGTTTTAGTATCCTGTCGTCCATCATTTCGACTGCAGAAGGGTTATGCTTCAGGGCAATGAGATTGACAAGGAAGGCATCATTTCTCTTGCTGAGATGGATACATAACAGAGCTTTATGTGGTGATGGCAGCTTTACCAGATTCAGCCTGATTTCGGTAGTGACAGCAAGCGTCCCTTCTGAACCTGCCAGTAATTTGCAGAAATTAAAGGGTTTGTCTGATTTTTCATCAAATACAACATTATCAAGAAGAAGGTCAAGTGCATACCCGGTATTTCTTCTTGGAATCTTCTTGTCGGGAAATCCTTCAATTATCTGTTCTTTATTGAAAGGATCACTGAGGATATCCTTTATTTCACGGTACAGAGAGCCTTCAAGATCAGTCTTCCTACATTTTTCCTCGAATCGTTCTTTATCCAAAGGTCCGAAAACAGCTTCACTTCCATCACTTAATATTGTTTTCAGTTCAATTGTATGATCCCTTGTTGAACCATAAATTATTGAATGTGACCCGCAGGCGTTATTACCAACCATTCCGCCTAAATTACACCTGCTTGAGGTCGATGTTTCAGGGCCAAAGAAAAGACCCTTTTCACGAAGGAAAAGGTTGAGTTCGTCAAGTACTACTCCTGGCTGTACCCTGACCCACATTTCTTTTTCGTTAAGCTCGATGATATCCTTCATGTACCTTGATACATCAACTATGATTCCGGAACTTACAACCTGGCCGGCCAGTGAGGTTCCTGCTGCCCTCATCGTCATTCCAGTTTTTTCCCGGGTTGCAAAGGCAAGTACCTTCTTTATATCTGCTGCAGATCTGGGCCACACAACTGCAAGAGGAACTTCACGGTAAGCTGATGCATCAGTCGAATATATTATCCGGGTGACATCATCATATTTAAGATCTCCTTCAATCTCTTTCTTCAGAGAGTCAAGACCTGAAAATATTGTATCAGATTTCATAAAAAATATTTAGCGCTGCTAAATTAGAAAAAATAGATTAACAGTAGTAACTGATGGTCTTAATCGCGTGAGAGTGAAAATCCTGATAATAATCATAGCGCTGTTGGTTGTAAATTCGAACTTTTTTTTCGTACATTTAGAAAAAAATTTTAACTATTTAAAATATTGATATACAATGGAATTATTGGATAGTATAAAACAAAAAGCAAAATCATTCAACAAACGGATAGTTCTTCCGGAAGGGTATGAGGAGAGGACAATAAAGGCGGCTGACATAGCTTTAGAGGAAGGTTTGGCTAAGATTATCCTGATTGGCAACCCCGCTGAAATTAAATCACATGCTCAAAAACTTGGTTTGAAGAATCTTGGAAAGGCTGATATTGTTGATCCAAAGTCAAATGCGAAAAAGGGCCATTACATTGACATTATGGTTGAACTGAGAAAACACAAGGGAATGACAAAAGAGGAAGCCGCAAGGCTGATCGAAGACCCGCTTTACCTTGGCGTCCTAATGATCAAGAATGGCGATGCTGATGGTGAAGTTTCCGGAGCTGATCATGCGACAGGAGATGTTCTCAGACCAGCCTTTCATTATATTAAGACTGCCCCCGGGGTATCTGTTGTATCAGGTGCCTTTATTATGATAGTTAAAAACAAGACTTTTGGAGATAACGGCGTTCTTATATTTGCTGATGGTGGAGTGCATCCTGATCCAACTGATAAGGAACTCGCCGAAATTGCAGTAGAATCTGGCAGAACAGCCAGGGTGCTTGCCGGAATTGAACCCAGAGTAGCTCTGCTGAGTTTTTCAACAAAGGGAAGTGCCAAACATGAACTTGTTGATAAAGTGATCAGTGCTACAAAGATAGCTCAGCAGATGGCTCCTGATATGATGATCGACGGTGAATTGCAGGGCGATGCAGCATTGGTCGAGTCTATCGGACAAAAGAAAGCCCCCGGAAGTAAAATTGCCGGCAAGGCTAATGTCCTGATTTTTCCTGATCTGAACTGTGGCAATATAGCTTACAAGCTTGTTCAGCGGCTGGCTGACGCTGAAGCTTTCGGTCCGATTCTTCAGGGAATAGCAGCCCCGATAAATGACCTGTCCAGAGGCTGCTCAGTAAGCGACATAGTAAGCATGATAGCAATAACCGCAACACAGGCTTCAGAGATAAAGAAATAATTATTAGAAAAAGAAAAATGATCATTTTAGTTTTAAACTGCGGAAGTTCCTCAATAAAGTACCAGGTTTTTGAAATGTCCGACGGATGTGAAATGCTCGCAAAAGGGCTTCTTGAGCGTATCGGCTTGAACGAGAGCATCGTTACACATAAACCTACAGGTAAGGAACAATATAAGGTAATAACAGATATACCAGACCATACAACAGGTATCAATATTGTGATGGATGTTCTCTGTCACCCTGTTCATGGCGTAATAAGGAATGTCAGCGAAATTAAAGCTGTAGGTCACAGAGTCGTTAACGGAGGCGAGGCTTATAAAGAAAGTGTTCTTGTCGATAACGATGTCAAAAAGGTTATTGAAGAATGTATAGAACTTGCCCCACTCCATAATCCTGCCAATCTTAAAGGTATTCTCTCAGTTGAAAAACTTATCCCGGGTGTCCCCCAGGTAGCAGTGTTTGATACCTCATTTCATCAGACTATGCCAGATTATGCATATATGTACGCAATTCCATATGAGTATTACGAGAAGTACAAAATAAGAAAATATGGTTACCATGGAACAAGTCATAAATACGTTGCTATAAAAGCTGCAAAACTCCTTGGAAAGGATGCCAGTCAGCTTAAGATAATTACCTGTCACCTTGGCAACGGAGCTTCAATCACAGCAATAGACAATGGTGAATCAATTGATACATCAATGGGTTTCACACCTGTCGACGGACTGATAATGGGCACCAGAACAGGAGAAGTTGATCCTGGTGTGCTTGTATATATAGCTGATAAAGAACATCTTAATATCACAGGTGTAAATAATATGATTAATAAGAAGAGCGGCGTTTTTGGTATTTCACAGATTTCATCTGATATGCGCGACCTTGAAACAGCTGCTGACGCAGGGAATAAAAAGGCAATACTTGCACTGAAGATGTATGCATATAAAGTAAAGAAATTCATTGGTTCATATATGGCAGCATTAAATGGCTGCGACCTTCTTGTATTTACAGGAGGAATAGGGGAGAACGACTTCAGGATGAGAAAGAATATCTGTGCCGGCATGGAAAACCTGGGAATAATATTTGATGATTCTAAAAATGATGGTGCACGGGGTCATGACATTATAATATCCAGGCCTGAATCAAGAGTTACTGTTGTAGCTGTCAATACCGATGAGGAATTAGTGATTGCATCAGATACACGTTATATAGTTGAAAACCAAACATTTTAAGCTTGTCTGAGATGGTACTGAAAAGTCTGTCAGATCTTAAGGAGATCGTTGCAGGAGGCCCGCGGAAAAAACTGGTTGTTGCCGCAGCCCAGGATCAACACTCTCTTGGCGCAGTTGTAAGGGCCTGGCAGAACAATATTGTTGAGCCGGTTCTTGTAGGAGATCAGGAAAACATCAGAAATGTTTGTTTAGAAAATAACTACAACATTGATGGTCTTACAATAATCAACGAGCCCGATACTGAAGTTGCAGTCCGGACTTCGGTCATGATGGTTAATAACAAACAGGGCGACATCTTGATGAAAGGCAAAGTAGGCACATCAACCCTTTTGAAGAGTGTCCTGAATAAAGAGTGGGGCCTTAGAACAGGTAACCTTTTATCACATTTTGCACTTTTTGAGGTTGATACCTACCCGAAGGTAATTGCAGTGACTGATGTTGCAATGAATATTTCTCCGGATCTGCAGGATAAGATAGCTATTATAAATAACTCAGTGGCGTGTCTTATAAAACTTGGCTATAAGATGCCTAAAGTGGCTATTCTTGGTGCCGTTGAAATGGTAAATGAGAACATGAAAGCCACCCTTGATGCAGCTCTGCTTTCAAAAATGAACCAGCGTGATCAGATCAAGAATTGTATAATTGACGGGCCATTAGCATTTGATAATGCAGTGAGCTATGAAAGTGCCCAGCACAAAGGCATAAGAAGTGAAGTAGCCGGGGATACGGATATTCTTCTGATGCCTGATATCGAAGTTGGTAATGTGCTTTACAAGTCTCTTGTTTTCTTCGCCAAAGCTAAGGTCGCCTCTGTAATACTTGGTGCGAGAGTTCCGATAGTACTTACTTCAAGGTCCGATTCAGAACAGGCAAAATACGATAGTATACTTTTAGCTGCAGCAGCTAGTAAATAGTATTATATGATTACCTCCCTTGATAAGATGGTGGCTAAAGTGCTTGAATCAGGGAAGAAGCACAGAATAGCCGTTGCCTGGGCACACGACAAAAATACAATACGAGCCCTGAATGAGGCAGTCAGAAACGGTTTTGCTTCCGCTTTAATGGTCGGTAAAGCAGAGAAAATTATAAGTGTTTGCAGGGAAGCGGGTATTGATCATAATGTCTTTTCTATAATAGGGTCTGACGATGAGGACATGGCCACAAGACTTGCAGTAAAGCTTGTCAGTGACGGTGATGCAGATGTTATAATGAAAGGCCTTATTTCGACAGATAAATACTTAAAGGCAATAATGGATAAGGAGAACGGACTCATGGCTCCTGGTGCAATACTTAGCTATACCGGGGCTATTGAGGTACCGGCTTACCACAAACTTTTTGTAGTTACTGATTGCGCGGTAATACCTTATCCCAATCTCAGGCAGAAGATCGCTATGACCCGGTATGCAATTGAAATGGCGCGGAAATTAGGAATTGAAAAACCAGGGATTGCTCTCATCGGTGCTTCGGAAAAGCCAAGCAGCCATTTTTCATATTCTGCTGATTACCTCGAAATGCTTAAGATGTACAAGGAAGGCTATTTTGGAGACTGTATAATGGATGGCCCCATGGATATTTTCCTTGCCTGTGACAGAAACAGTTCACAGATAAAGGGTATCACTACACTGATAAACGGCGATGCAGACATACTTATTTTTCCGTCATTGGAATCATGCAATCCTTTTTATAAGGGTTTAATGCTTTTTGCGAACGGTAAAATTGCAGGTCTAATCAGAGGAACTACAAAACCTGTTATCCTTATGTCGAGAAACGAGACTGAAAAATCGAAGTACTACTGTATCGCACTTTCCTGCCTTATGGTTTAATTAATGACTCAGGTTATGAATGAAGGTCAGAATGGCCTGAAAGAAAAGAGGCTTCTTTTAATCATAAACCCCGGTTCAACATCGACCAAATTTGCAATTTTCGAAGAAGATAAGTCTCTTTTTGAGATAACTCTTTCTCATCCCGCAGAAGATCTGGCAGGATTTGAAAAAATTACTGATCAGTTCCATTTCAGACGTGAATTAATAATGTCTGAATTATCGGCCAGAAATACAGATCTTCAAGGGATTTCAGCTGTAATAGGAAGGGGAGGCCTCATTAAACCTATAGAATCGGGTATCTATCTTGTCAACGACAGGATGATCGATGATCTCCGGAACGGCTTACTGGGTCAGCATGCTAGTAACCTCGGAGGTCTTATTGCCCGGGACATAGCTCTGTCATTGCCAAAGGCAAAGGCTTATATCGTTGATCCTGTTGTAGTTGATGAATTAGCTCCTGTAGCCCGGCTTTCAGGGCATCCTGAAATTGAAAGGATCTCAATTTTTCATGCCCTTAACCAGAAAGCTGTAGGCCGAATGCATGCCGGACTGACAGGAAAGCTTTATGAGGATATGAATCTAATAATTGCGCACCTGGGAGGTGGAATAAGTGTTGGGGCACATAAGAAAGGGAAAGTGATTGATGTTAACAATGCCCTTAACGGCGACGGCCCGTTTTCACCGGAACGATCGGGCGGACTTCCGGCCGGACAGCTTGTTGACCTGTGTTTCAGTGGAAGATTTTCACATTCTGAGCTCAGATCAATGATCAATGGAAAAGGTGGCATGGTTGCATATCTGGGAACAAATGACTTTAGAAAGGTTAACGCTATGGCAGATAATGGCGATCCTAAAGCTGCACTGATAGTAGAAGGTGCCATATATCAGATAGCTAAAGAGATAGGAGCAATGGCCACAGTACTGCAGGGAGAGATAGACGGTGTGATCCTCACCGGGGGAATGGCATATCAGGTTTCTTTTACTGAGCGTTTAAGATCGATGATTAGTTTCTTGTCAGAAGTATATGTGTATCCGGGGGAGGATGAAATTAGATCACTGGCATTTAATGGATTGCTTGCTTTAGACGGAAAGATTGAGATTAAAATATACGAATGATCAGGGATAACAGGTTTTATGGCTCTGACCGCGATATTAAAAAAGTCAGCTGCGACCAGTTTAGCAGGGATTTCAGGGATTACTTAGTGAAACGGGTAATACCTTGCCATTAAAAAAACTGCTGCCGTTCAGTGCAAAATCAGTTATAAATCCGGCCATTTCTTCTGCAGTTACACCTGCTTCATATCCAGGGAAGGCTTCCCTGAACATCCCGGTATCTGCTGAGCCCAGTGCCAGACAGTTAACTATGATGCCATCTTCCCTGAATTCAACGGCAAGACACTCCGACAGGCATGATAGCGCAGCTTTCGATGCACTGTAATATGATAGTCCCTGGTATTTCGAACTACCCTGATAGCCTCCCATGCTTGAGATGTTGATTATATGGCTTCCCCTGTGTAAATACGGTTTCATAACCCTGATAAGGGCAGCAGGTCCGAGGAAATTTGTCTGTATTATTTTTAAAGATTCACCTGACGAGAAATCAACAAAATTCTTCTTAATAAGCAGTCCTGCCATATTTATCAGTATATCAATACTTTTTAGTTCCCTATCTACAACATCACTAAGACTGTTTTCATAAGTTTCGAAAGCAGACATATCAAGCTTAAAAGTAATTATGTTTCCATCTTTGCCTTCCACGGACAAAGCTTTTAAAGATTCATCATTCCTGCCTGTTACTAGTATGAGGTTTTCATCATTTGCGGCCAGTTTTTTCACGACTTCTTTGCCAAGGCCCCTGGTTCCTCCATTGATCAGAATATTCATGGACTTAAGATTATATTAAAAGGCAGAATTTTTCGTTTATTTGTATTATTGCTTAAAGTTAAGAAAAAAGGACAGATCCTGGCAATGCAAAAAGGGATCAGTCAGGTTTATTTAAATAAGTAACAGTTAATCAGACTCCTAAGATATGATTTATGTTAAAACATCAACAGCAGGCAGGTGGATCAGGATCAAAGTATTTACATTAGTATTTCTGTCTGTTGTTTCATTAATTGAGGTTTCCTCACAGAGTATTAGCCGGAGTGATGTACCTCCCCTAAAAGAAAGACTTTTTTACGGCGGTAGTTTTGGCCTTCAATTTGGCACTGTAACAGATATTGATATTTCTCCTGTTGTTGGTATATGGCTTCTACCGCGTATCAATGTTGCAGCCGGACCAAAATACAGGTTTTATAAAGAAAGATACAATAGCAGTAGTACCGGGATCTATGGAGGAAGAGCATATACTGAATTAGTTATTATAAAGGATCTTAATAATATAATACCAATAGGTCTGAATTTTGGTTTCTTTCTTCATGTTGAAGATGAATTGCTCAGTCTTGAATCTTCGTTCTGGCAGTATCAGGCAACTTCAGGCAGGCTTGTAAGAAATACTGTGTTTGCTGGCGCAGGGATGAGTCAGCCGATGGGAGTAAGATCATCACTTAACCTGATGTTCCTCTGGTCATTAAATAATGCCTTTGATGATCTGGCCTATAATCTGTACGGAAATCCTGAAATCCGTTTTAGCATAATTTTTTGAAAGATTGAAGGATTTCTTGCCAGACAGTAACTTTTACATAAGCTTTACAGGGTGAGCTATATCTTCAGGATCTCTCCTTCAGATCTTGCTATTATGACTGCAGCGCAGGTGTCACCATATACATTGATTGCGGTTCTGAACATATCCAGTATTCTATCGACAGCAAGTACAAGGCCAATTCCTTCAAGAGGGAGGCCGACAGATCTCAGGACTACTGCCATCATTACAAGACCGGCCATTGGTATTCCGGCAGCCCCGATGGCTGCCAGCAGTGCAGTGAATATTACTGTAAGTTGCTGTGCCAGTGTAAGTTCTATGCCGTAGGCCTGTGCTATAAAGATTACAGCTACGCATTCATACAAAGCGGTACCGTTCATATTGATAGTGGCACCTAATGGCAGGGTAAAACTGGCAATTCTGTTCGAGACACCGTCTTTATATTCAACAGCTTCCATTGTGAGGGGCAATGTTGCATTAGAAGATGATGTCGAAAAAGCAGTAAGAAGGGGAGCGGCAATATTCTTAAGATGTTTCAGAGGGTTAGCCCGTCCCAGGAGCCTGACAGATAGTGGAAGTGTTATAAGGCCATGGATCAGAAGGCCAGTCAGGACAGTTATGAAGTATAAACCCAGTCTGCTTATAACCTCACTTATCTCATTACCCATCTGAACCTGTTGTGCTATAACTTTTGCTGAAATGCTGAATACACCCAGCGGAGTTAATTTGATTATGAACATTGTAATTTTCATAATCACCTCAAGTACAGCATTCAGGAAATCCATAATCGTTTGCCGGGGCTTATCGTTTATTTTTGTGATAAAATATCCGAACATTATTGCAAAAAATATTATCGACAGCATATTTCCATCTGCCAGGGATTCAAAAATATTTGCCGGGATTATTTCTTTAAGTGTGGATCCGAAGCTGTCGGCAGCAATTGAGATGTTATCAACTGGTGTTGCTAAACCAAGTTCAGCTCCTATTCCCGGCTTAATAATGCTTACAAGAGAGAACCCGGTAACAACAGCTGCAAGAGTTGAAATAATATAAAATCCTATTGTTTTAAGTCCCAGGCGGCCAAGATTCCCGCTGCTTCCAACACTTGCCACACCCGTTATTATTGATGTCAGGATCAGGGGAATAATTATCATGTTCAAGCCTCTGAGAAAGACATCTCCAATCCAGTTAATGTAAGTTGTAGCTGATGAAAAGAAATAGCCAAAAAAGCCTCCGGCAATCAGCATTATTATTATCTGGTAATGTAAAGGGATAGGGAAGCTGGACCTGTTCATAGTAAATATTTCTCAAAAGAAATATATTCTGCCCGATAAATCATGTTAAAGTCTGATTTTTTTGAAAACTCAACTTCATAAGGCTTCAATATTTGAAATAAAAGGGCAGGGGCAGGAGAAAAAATCAACTCTGGCAGAGAGTAAAGCTTTATCTGGTTTTCTTAAGGCAGTATTCACTGCAGGATCTGTAATATAATACGGATTTACATATGTAAACAGTTAAAAACACTTGTAAGCATACATATGTAATCAATAAACCTGGATCAAATAATTTACATATGTAAACAATTTGAATGCGAAAAATTATATCAGGATAATTAAATAAAAATCAGTCCTTTATAATGTATTATATAAAGGCAATATGATGTTCCCGGATCCATTATGATCACAAGAAGGCACTTAAAATTTAGAAAAATGTCATATATTATTCTATATCAGTTGTTTATTATTCTAAACTAGAGTGATTATTCAGGTTATTTGATCTAATATTGTATTATGATTCAAGTAATTACAAATATAATTAGCTTATTATCAATCTCAGGGAATATCTATTGATTACAAATGTGAATGAAATAACATACATATGTAATTTATAAATATTTTACATTTGTATATAAATATATGCATTATGCGTGACAGGATAATTGAGTTTTTAAAAGCGGAAAATAAATCTTCTGCTCAGTTAGCTGAAGAAATCGGGGTTCAGCCTTCAGGAATATCCCATATTATTTCCGGCAGAAACAAACCAAGCCTTGATTTCGTGCTTAAGATGCTTGAAAAATACCCTTTCCTGTCGACTGAATGGCTCCTTTTTGGACGAGGGGAGATGTATAATGATCCATCAATGAAGGACCTCTTTGATACAGATACTGAAAAAGATAATCTGAAAAAGACTGAAACTGAAAAAGATATTGTTGAAGCAACTGGCCGCAAAGTATATGAAACCTTAAAAACAAGTTCTGTTATGAATGAAAAAACAGGCCTTACAAGGATAGTTTTGTTTTATGAAGACAACAGCTTCTGCGAATATTTTCCGGCAAAATAGAATTGTATTGATAAATCACCTTCGTCACATTTAAAATATCCATGAAATTTCATGAAATGCCACATTAAAGATATATTTGTGTCATAGATCAGATGAATGGCAAAGCGGATAGAATCACTTAAAATAATAGAAAACAAGCCCTTAAAAAAAGATTTCTTTATCCTTGACCTGGCAGGAAATGGCAAAATTCCTGAAATGAAGCCCGGGCAGTTTGTTGAAATCAGAATAGATGGTAGTCCCGGTACCTTTTTAAGGCGTCCGATATCAATTCATGACGTGAACTACGGACAGAATTTTTTTTCACTTCTGATCCAGATCGTCGGAAAAGGCACTGATACTCTGTCCAAGATTAAAAGAGGGGAAACCCTTAACCTGATCTATCCTCTGGGCAACTCCTTTTCTCTTCCGAAAAACGGCAGGTCGGTACTACTTATCGGTGGCGGATGCGGAATAGCACCCTTATTATTCCTTGGTAAGTACTTGAGATCAAATAATTACGCCCCTGATGTTCTGCTTGGTTTTAAAAACTCTGAACGTGTTATTGAACTGGATGATTACCGCCAGATAGGGAAAGTATTTCTGACTACTGAAGACGGTTCCCAGGGAGAAAAAGGATTTGTTACGGAACACTCAATGCTTGAAGCTGCCAGTTATGAAAATATTTATTGCTGTGGTCCCGAGCCGATGCTTAAGGCAGTCGCAAAATATTGCAGGGAGAGGAATATAAATTGCGAAGTGTCGCTGGAAAACGTTATGGGATGCGGCATTGGTGCATGTCTCTGCTGTGTTGTTGACACCGTAAGGGGAAATCTGTGTACTTGTATTGACGGACCGGTTTTTAATATCTCTGATCTTAAATGGTGAATCTTGGTTTTGATATAGGTGATCTGCATTTCAAGAACCCTGTTATTACTGCTTCCGGGACCTTCGGCTATGGTTCAGAATTTGATGACTTTATTACAGTATCCGATCTTGGAGGAATAATCTTAAAGGGTACTACTATTGAACCTAGAGAGGGAAATCCTTATCCGCGTATGGTTGAAACAGCATCTGGGATGCTCAATTCGGTAGGATTGCAGAATAAGGGAATTGAATACTTCGAAAAAAACATATACGAAAAAGTAAAGGAGTACGATACGAATGTAATTATAAACATAAATGGCAACACAATAGATGATTATGTTGCACTCGCTGAAAGGGTTAACAGGCTTGAAAAGATACCTGCAATCGAACTGAATATCTCCTGTCCTAATGTTAAAATGGGAGGAATGATTTTCGGTACAAATCCTGATTCAGCCAGGGACGTTACAAGAGCTGTGAGGGCTGTTTACTCTAAGAAACTTATTGTAAAGTTATCTCCAAACGTCACAAACATTGTCGATTTTGCACGCATAAGTGAAGAAGAAGGCGCTGATGCTGTTTCACTGATCAACACCTTGCTTGGAATGGCTGTAGATACAAGATCAATGAAACCAGCTCTTTCAACTATAACCGGAGGATTGTCAGGGCCGGCAATCAAGCCTGTAGCTTTGAGAATGGTATGGCAGGTCGCAAAAGTTTTATCTGTTCCTGTTATTGGTATCGGTGGTATAATGAATGCTTCAGATGCACTTGAATTTATCCTTGCAGGAGCCTCAGCAATTCAGGTCGGCACTGCATCATTCATTGATCCACAGATTTCAATCAAGATTCTGGAAGGTATTGAAAAATACATGGTTAGCAAAGGATTTTCAGACATAAGAGAAATTATCGGTTATATTAACAGGATATGACCGGCTGCTTATTTAGTTTGTTCCATCTCTATTAATCATTTTATATTTTGTATTTACGGATTATTATTTCTATCTTTTGCTTGATTTCTTTTATATAAAGCTAGGTTTTCATTTATTCCATTAATCAATCAACAAAAATGTCAGACACTTTGCCAATTGATAATCTCGACAAGAAGATCCTGGATATAATAACAAATAATGCCAGGATACCATACCTTGAAGTTGCAAGGGAATGTGGTGTTTCAGGTGCAGCAATTCATCAGAGAGTTCAGAGACTAATGAGAATAGGGGTGATAAAAGGATCTGAGTTCAAGGTCGACCCTGTTCTGGTGGGTTTCAAGACCTGCGCATATATTGGGATATTTCTTGAACATCCCGGGCACTTCCGTGAAGTTGTAAACAAATTTAAAAATATCCCTGAAATAATAGAATGTCATTATACAACTGGGAATTATTCCTTGTTTATTAAGGTTTATACTCATGATAATGAGCATCTTAAGGATATTCTAACCGATAAGATCCAGAACATTCCGGGAATAGTCAGAACAGAAACACTTATCTCTCTTGAAGAATCGATTAACAGGCAGATCCCTGTGCTTTCACAGGAATAGAAGAAGGGAGAATCACTGTATATTACTAACTAATGATATGTTTTATAAGGGATTATTCTTGATGCTGAATTGATTTTAGTGATTAGGTTTTTGCTTATTATTGACTATTTTTTACATAATAAAGGTAATTATGAAAACAATAAAAAATTATTTCTTTTTATTCTTACTGGCAGCCGGATTCGCTCTATCCCCGGTCAGTGCTCAGCCGTATACACTTACAAGGGAAGAAATGCTACAGTATACTCCTCTGTGGAAAGGAGAGCGTTTCCCTGATGGAAGGCCTAAAGTGCCTGACAGTATAATTGAAAGGATGAAGTATGTGAGTATTACAGAAGCCTGGGGTTCATTAAGAAGAATGACTGATACACAGGCTGCACTGGGTACCGGATCTTCCACAGAGGGTTACACAAACCAGTATTATGGTGATTTTAAAAGGCTGTATGATGATGTGACAATATGTGGTCGGGCTGCAACTATTCAGTTCATGCCTTTCAGGCCTGATGTAGCAAATGCATTGAGAGAGCAGGGTAATAAAGATGGAAGGGCAAGAGCTCATGGTACATGGCTGATCGATCAACTTCAAATGGGAGATGTTTATGTTTCAAATGTTTGTGAAGGTATACTGGATGCTTCACATGTTGGTGATAACCTTGGAACAACAATCTGGACAAAGAGCGGTAACGGAGCTATAATTAGAGGCACTTTACGTGATACTGAAGGAAATATGAAGCTTAAAGGCTTTAATGTTTTTGTACGGGATTTCCGTCCTGAGAGTAACAGCTCAAATATGGTTATCGGGATTAATGGTCCTATCCAGATAGGGTATGTTACGGTAATGCCCGGGGATATTGTGCTGGCGAAATTTGAAGGAGTGATATTCATTCCTCCGCATCTTGCTGAAGAGGTAGTAGTAGGATCTGAAAAGGCAAGATTAAGAGATACCTGGGCTCATGCACAGGTTAAAGCGGGCCGTATAACTGCGGCACAGGCAGATGGAGGATATACCGAAGCCATGAACAGGGAGTTCAACGAGTGGCTGAGAACGAACGCTGATAAAATGCAGGATTTTTTTGAAAATCCTGATGAAGTACCATCCCCTTCATTTATAAAGGCTTATCTTAAGGAGAGGGAAGACAATCCTCCTAAGCCAAGGTAGGGGTCAGGAACATCAGCAAAAAGTTATGGATGGCAGGCTTAAGGTACCTTTCAGAGAATCATCTGACTTGTGACCCGGCGGGTAATCGAACCCGGGACCCTTCCGCAAAGCGGAATGCTCTACCTGCTATTAATAAGTTCAGTAATAAA
>CAYNRI010000056.1:0-17301 GCA_964399575.1 uncultured Rikenellaceae bacterium | reverse complement strand
CCCCCCTGGGGGATTTAGGGGTAAGTAAAGAGAAGTAGGCTTTTGAGACACCCTTTTTTATATCCCAAAATTAGATACAAGCTCTCAGTCCTGATCAGAGGGATCAGGATAGTTAAATAAGATTACCTATGGATTATTAATCAGTTGCAGCAATTCGGATGCGCGGTTGATCTGCTCCGGATCGCCGAGAAGGTAGGCAATATCGTTTACCTGTAATTTTGTTTCAGGGACCGGATGCTCAATAATACCTTTACCCCTTTTAATAGCTAACAGAGTGACCCCGGTTTTTTTCCTGAGCTCAATTTCGATTATCGATCTGCCCTCAGCACAGGAACCCTTATCAACATTTACTGCCACGATATTTATATTTGAGAATTCGTCAATTATAGAAGGTTTGTTAACCGAATCTCTTTCGGTAAAAATACCCAGATTTTTATTCCTTATACGAGTAATGATCCTGTTGACCATTTTTTGCGGGACTAACCTTTTTACGAGGATCCTGTTCATCAGATCGATGGCAATTTCAAGTTTTTCCGGAAGGACCTGATCTGCTCCAACTTTGTAAAGCTGTTCCACATTTTTTATCAGCGGAGATCTTACAAGGATGTAAACATTTTTATTGAGTTGCCGGACCTTTTCAATTATTGCCATGCATGGCACTATACTTCCGATAGAAATAACCACAATATCAGCAGTGTCGACACGAGCTTTTTTTAGAATGGGTTCATTGACTGCATCTCCATAAACTACAAGCTCCTTATTATTTATTTTTTCTCGGGCTATGGCAGGGTCAAAAATTATTGACACATGCCTGAGATTTTCAAATTTCGCCATCAGTGACAGCTTCAGTGCACTTGCATCTTTCCCTATTATAACCAGATGGTTGCTCATTCCCGGGATCTCTGTCTCCTTAAGAGGGAAAAGTCCTTTTACCAGGAATTCCGGAAGATTTAATCCGGAAAGTATTCTGTTTGCAGGAGATGAGAGGTAAAAAAGGAGGGGGGTGAGCGCAATAGTAATAACTGCAACAGCAAGGAAGAGATGATAGTAGAAATCAGACAGGATAGCATGTTCAAAACCGATCCTGGCCAGAATAAAAGAGAATTCCCCCACCTGGCTCAACGCGAATCCCACAAGGATGGTCCCCTGGAGAGTATGTCCCAGAAGAAATCCGGTAACTCCCCCAATTATGCTTTTTATTATAATAACGAGCAAAACACTTGCTATAACAAGTTTATAATTCTCAATAACAAAAGACATGTCAAGCAACATTCCAATTGATACGAAGAAGAAGCTTGCAAATACATCCTTAATAGGAAGAAAATTTCCGAATACATTATGACTGTATTCCGATTCGGAGATCATTAATCCGGCCAGGAAAGCCCCAAATGCAAGCGACATACCAAGTTTTGAAGTAAGAAGTGCTACGGCAAAGCATATCAGGAAGATGCTCATCATGAACAACTCCTGGTTTTTTGCCTGGGCGATCAGGTTCAATAACCAGGGAATTAGCCATCGGTTTCCGGCAAAAACAAGCAAGAGAATGATTATAACCTTACCTGTTAGTATTAATATCTCCTGAGGCAGGCCAATACCGGTTCCTGCCAGCAGATCACCAAAAAGCAGGAGGGGAGCAAGCAGAAGATCCTGAAAAATGAGTATGCCCACGACAGTTCTGCCATAATTTGAGGTTAGTTCTGACCGTTCCTGGAGCATTTTGAGTACGAGAGCAGAACTACTTAATGCAGCCAGGAATCCAATAAAAAATGAGCCTTTCCATTCCATTCCAATAGCATGCGCAATTAAAATAAAAGCTGAGGCAGTCAGTAAAACCTGGATAAGTCCTCCAATAAACACAACCTTGCGGATCCTTAACAAATGGGTGAGTGAGAACTCCAGACCGATTGTGAAAAGAAGCAGAACCACTCCAACTTCAGCCATCAGTTCAACTTCATGCCTGGCTTCAATAAGCGAAAGGAGATGAGGCCCGGCAATTATACCTGTGATAAGGTAGCCGACAATAGTCGGGATCCTTAATCTTGTGAAAACAAGGTTAACGAATGTCGAGAGAGCAAATATTAAAACAATATCTTTAAGAATAGCCAGTTCCATCTGTCATGATTGGTTTTGGAGAGGCATGATCTCTTAAAGATAATGGTTTACAGGTATAAATCTGAAAAATATTTACCGGATTAGTCCTCTGAATATAGGTTTCAAAGAATTTTTAACCGGGCTCAGGAAACATTATCCGGATTGTTCTTAACAGAATAATCTCATTTTTCATTATTTTTTTCTTCCGGGTCGATTTCCTGTAATACTACCATCCCGGCGTGAAATTAATACCGAAAGAACCATTCTTAAAACCTCCATTCTGTAAAGGGAAAGCATAATAAGGTTCAATTACGAGGTATCCAAGCAGGTTAACTCTTAAAGAAACACCAGTGCTGAATACAGGATATCTTTCCCTGTAATTCATTATCGATACAGGATTAAAGTCGAGTATTACCTTACTGTCGCTGTTCCAGGCCAGACCAGAATCAAAAAAGAGGCTGGCTTCGGTCAGGAACCATTTTGATTTTATAAGGGCATACCTTTCAGGTCCGGTAACAGGCACCCTTAATTCAGCATTAGCCACAAAGACCCTTGAACCGCTAAGCCATGATACATCGAAGGTATTCCCTGCAAGATCATAGCTGTCAGCTCCTGTAATGTTGTCATAACCTCTTATCAGCCAGGGATATCCGATATAAAGATCAGGTAATATGCCTCCTTCAGAATCTCTTCCGTACATACCATAATTATAGAACCGGAAGGCCAGACTTACCGGTCTTACGTAGAAGTACTGCCTGTAATCGATAAGTGCGGTTAAGACGTTTGCTGATCCGAAATACTTATCAGCCTGTAATCTTGCCCTGTGTCCGCGCATCGGCGAAGTAAGTCCGAAATAGGAATTGTCTTCGACATAGGCCAGGGATATCTGCTGATAATTATCGCCGGAAGGTGCAGGAAGTTTTTCCTTGGAATAGCCTATATTAAATCCGTCGAGGGTGTAATAGTTATTGAACCTGTCGATACGGTAATAATACCACGACGCTGAAAGGCCTGCTTCAAATCTTTTTGTCTGGGAGAATGGATAAGAAGCAAACAAGGAGATATTATCTTCAAATAGTCTGAAATAATCGACAATCAGGTTATTAACAGGAAGATCAATGTTCTCATCAGGATTATCCGGATCTTTAATGTTTATTGTATCCCAGGTAAGCATCATATTCCCGGAAAGATACGGTACATGTCCGATTGCAGCACCCCATTTGATCTTTCCTTTCTGGTTAAGGTATGAAACCTGGCCGCTGAAATCATATATCTGTCCGTTCAGTGATAATGCAGTAAACAGCTGGTTGTTGCCAACCATGTCGCTGAAGATCATATTAATGCTTCCTCCCTGGTTATTGCCGTATAGTCCGGTAGATACACCTATGTTCGCATTATTTGAGATATAGTCAAGCTTGAATTTGGATCTGAAAGGTATTATTTTGACAGAATCTTTTGGAAGACGCGCTAATTCATGTCTTCTCTGAAGAGTTGTATCGACTATGTTAAAGGATATGTTCTTAAGGGGAGGCAGAGTGCCCGGGTCATAATCGATGAAATGTCTGTCAATCTCACCGGGAACAAACTGATCTGCCCCGGCAATGTGTATCTGGTAGTTACTTTTAATATAATATGTATAAGCTATAAGATCTTCATTTCCTGCTACGCTGATAGCGGGGGAGAAGGCAGTCACACCGCTGATACCTGTTATATACTCAGTTAACCTGTAAGCCTTCTCTGTTGTGAGATCGTATTTGTAAAGATTCCTGAATCCGTCGGCATCAGAAAGGAAATATATGTTCTTATCGTCGGCTGAGAAGAATGGGTTAAGATTATATGACAGAGGAAATACATCAAGTTCTTTTGTCTCTTTGTTTTTAAGATCGAGTATTGCCAGACTAAAACTGTATTTTCTCCGGCCGATCCCTTCATTTATCTTTTCCTGTGAGAACACTATATAATTACCATCAGATGACCATGCAGGGTGCAGATTTGATGTGAAATCGTCTGTTATTTTTTCAACCCTGCCCGATTTAAGGTAATAAAGGTAAAGGTCGTTTACACCGTCAACAAGGCCTGTGACGACAATTTTTTCGCCGTCGGGAGACCAGGCAGGATTTGAAAATGAAGGGACGCCGTTTATTGAGATCTCATTTGTTATACGTGCTTTGCCGACATCTACAATTGCCAGTTTATTCTTACCCCTGCTAAAGACCACAAAAGCGAATCTCTTTGAATCTGGCGACCAGGTTCCTGCTGATTCAATAAAATTGAAATCATCAATTTCGTTGTTTCTGACAGTACTTGAGAGCCGTTTTATTATTTTTCCCGTTGCAGCATCGGCCAGAAAAAGATCGAGAGTGAAAATATTCTTCTCAGAAAAGAATGCAAGATATTTTCCGTCAGGGCTCAATGAAGGTGAAATGTTTGTTGTCCCGGCGTTTTTCTCCGAAATTATCAGTTTCCCTGCAAGAGTATCTGACTTTCCATTCATGAATTGCCTGAAGTGTACCTCAATAGAGCTCTTCCACAGGTCTGAAAAGGCATTTTCCTTAAATCCGAGAACTGTATCGGCTGCCTTTGAAAACCCATATTTTGCAGTTTTCTCAAGAAGCGGTATAATGACAGTATCTCCCCATGTTTTTCCAACCAGGGACCAGAAAGCCTGGCCATATCTGTAAGGGAAATACCTGGAATCGGCAGACATCTTTTTAATTGTCGGCACATCATTATTTACAACAGCATCTCTCATCCACATTGCTGTATTGGGATCATAACTTCCGATAGAAAGGTATTCAGCCATGCCTTCTATCATCCAAAGCGGTATGTTATTGAGGGACAGTTTTTCTGAAGTATCACTTTTGAGGAATAAATTATATTGGAAAGCATGAACCATTTCGTGCCCGAGCGTGTGATCAGTCTGTGCAAGCGATGATGCAAGAGGCATTATTACGCGATTCTTCATCGATTCAGTGACGCCTCCCGTTCCGATGCCTATCATGCTGCTTATTGTATTTGTTTGCTGAAAATCGGCATGATTATTATAAAAAATGAGAGGATTCCTGATGCTGAAAGTATCCTTAAAGACTCTCTGGTGCATCAGGTACCATTTTTCCGACAATTGCGAAAGAACATCAAGCAATGAATCATTCTTCAGATAATGATATATTTCGAAATTCGGAGTCTGTAAAATATCGTATTTGAATGATCTGTACCCTGGTTTGTTCCTCCCAAAGTATTGTGCGGATGCAGTGAAATTTAAAGATAAGCCTGCAAGGGAAATGATTGCTACAAACATTACCCTCCTGGCTGATCGGGCTGAATATCCTGAATGCATATCCATTGTCTGTATTTTTAATGTCTTGTTCAGTAAACCACTTATTTACCTCATTTTAGCATTGTTTTTTACAATAGGGATTTCAAAAAATATGCCATTAGGCTTGTAATTTTTTGATTAATTTAGTGAAAGTTAGTTAATTCTAAAGCATTTGCTGCAGGTTTATTGTCTTAATGAACACGTTATTATTTATTTCTCAATTTGAGAAACCAAGATCCTTTATTTTCCTGCTTATATTGATCCGCTGCTCAAACAGGGCATTATAGATCAGGCAAATACAATTTAATAATGAATAGAATTAATCATTGGCATGTAGTTGGATTATAATTTCTTATCCAATTATGTCTGATATGGTAAAATCGTTCACCGTCCTTGTTGTAGAGGATAATGAGTATTATAATATCCTGATCACCAGGTCGTTAAATAATATATGCTCCCGGATTGAAGAGAAATACAAATGTTCAATAAACATCTTATCCTATACCGATCCGGGTGAAAGCATTTCAAAGATAAGATCAGGTGAATTTAAACGGGCCGGCATCATTGCATTTATTGATTACTATACAGGGGATGGAATTAACGGAGAACAGATTGCGAAGCTAATAAGGAAAACCTGTTCTGATTCATTCATAATACTTCTTTCACAATCCGCTGAAGCGTCCAAAATCGATAAATGCAGCAGCGATTTCTTTATTCTTAAGGATCCGCATGCACCTGCTCTGTGTTGTCTGTATCTTGAGCAGTTCATTGATAATAAATTTTCATAGCTTTGATGATCCTTAGGCTTTTGATCCGGCAATGAGTAAAATCCCGCTACAGTTCAAAATAGGGTTCTTAATGTTCCTGGCAGTAGTAGTGCTGTCGGCAACGGGCTATTTATCATATCTTAATCTTTCTTCAGTTGTGTCTTCTATAAGTGTTGACACAAAGCCCGATCAGAGACTCTTATCCATAAGGGAGATCTCGATGGAGCTGGGAAAAGCTGAAAACAGCATAAGATTATTTACTTTAACCAATGATCCCAAAGTCCTGAGACCATACTATTCGATCATTTCGGATATTGATGATAAGATAGATAAGCTCAGGTCAGAATGTCCTGACGATACAATAATGCTTCTGCAGGTTGATACAATAAGCACCCTTATTGAAAGGAACATAGTTATCTGGAACCAGATGTTGTCTCTTAATCCAAACCAGCAGGTAATGGAGAACCTGGAGGAGCTTTCAGAACTTATCGACAGTGTCGCTGTCAATAATCAGCAACAGAAGAAGGGTATCCTGAGAAGGGTATTCGGAAGGGACAGAAGGATAGAGCTAAGTGAGCAGGAACTTATTGATAATATAAGCAGGATAGAACAGCAGGATCAGGAGATAAAGGAAAAGCTCCTGGCAAGAGAGAGAAGACTTGCTGTTACAAGCAGTGAGATACAAGACCGGTTTTACGATCTTATCTCCAAAATGGAAAAAGAAGTGTCGGTGAGCCTTGAAGGTAAAGCTTCCAATGCAAATGTTCTTGCTGCAAGGACCTACAGATGGCTGGCGATGTTCACTTTATGCGGCACCCTCCTTGCAATAGCTGTTGTATTCATAATAATCAGGTATGTAAGAAAATCGAATGCCTACCAGATCGCCCTGTCAAAATCCAGGGATGAAGCCGAAAAACTTGTAAAAATGAAGGAAATGTTCATGGCGAACATGAGTCATGAGATCAGGACCCCTGTTACAGCGATATCTGGATTTACGGAGCAACTCATGCATGATCCGCTGAATGACAAAAGCCTCAATACCCTTAAAATAATCAAGTCATCATCTGACCATCTTGTTGCAATAATTAACGATATTCTTGATTTTTCGAAACTCCAGGACGGGAAGGTGGTTCTTGAAAAGATACACTTCCCGGTAAAGAAGATACTGGAGGATGTCTATGTTCTTTTTGAGAGCGATGCAGTGAAGAACAGAACAGAGTTAAGGTATTTCCTGGATCCAGGGTGTCCGGATATATTGATTGGTGATCCCTACCGGCTGAAACAGATACTGATTAATCTTGTAAGTAATTCTGTCAAGTTCACCTTTGATGGCAAAATACTGTACAGCATAAAATGCAGCTTTAAAGAACCGGGAGCGACAGATATTTTGATTGAGGTTTCTGATACCGGAATAGGAATCGATGAGGGTAAGCTTCAGTATATTTTTGAGGATTTCACACAGGCAGAGATGAGTACTGCAAGAAGGTATGGCGGCACAGGACTTGGCTTATCGATAGTTAAAAAGCTTGTTGATCTGCACAATGGCTCAATAGAATGCAAGAGCAGCAGGAATCAGGGAACAAGGATTACATGTAAAATGACCCTGGGAATCGGAGATGGGAAACAACTTATGCAGGATACAGAGCCGCGGCTTAAGATACCTGAAGAGATACCAGGACTTAAGATCCTGGTTGTTGATGATGAAGAATACAACAGACTCCTGTTTAAGACTATTCTTGAAAGGTGGGGAGTTGACTGCCAGCTTGCTGCGAATGGGATGGAGGCAATTGCTTTTGTTAAGGCACAGAAGTATGATCTCCTGTTCATGGATATAAGAATGCCGGGGATAGATGGGCTGAAGGTGACTCATTTCATTCGAAATGAATTAGGTATAAATCCTGCTGAGATGCCTGTGGTATGTATTACTGCAGCTTCGGAGAAAGATATGCGGGAAAAATATACAGAAAGCGGCATGGATCATTTTCTTTCAAAACCATTTACAGAGGCAAAACTGGCAGAAGTTATCATTTCTGCGCTAGGCTATAAGCAGAAAACAGGCAAAGAGGAGGTTGTTAAACCGGAAGGTAAGGGATCTGCAATGAGCGAAAAGATTGATCTGAAGAATCTTTACCATATCTCCGGCGGAGATAAACAGTTTGTAAAACAGATGCTTGTTACCTTTGTTGAAACTACTGAAAAGGGTCTGGGTGAGATCCGTGAAGCATATTTATCAGGTCACTGGCAGGCAATGGCAGACCTTTCTCATAAATTATTACCCCCATGCCGCCACCTGGGGGCGGCAGAACTTAGCGGATTACTGGGAGAAATTGAAGGTAAGGCGGGAAATAAGACTGACATAGATCATATAGGAGAGCTTATCCAAAAGGCTGAAAAGGAGTTCTCATCTATAAGATCACTTGTCAGGGAGCATATAAAGAAAATTGGCTGATTACTTGCCACTGCATCGGAATATTTTTTATTTTGCTGAAGGTCCGGGCTCAGGGGATAACAGTTTCATATATTTTGAATGGCAGAAAATGCATTGAAAATATTTATTGTTGAGGACAGCGAATGGTATAAAAGGCTGCTTGTGCATACTCTCTCGCTGAATCCTGATTATGAAATCAAAAGTTTCGATAACGGGAAGGATTTTCTTGCCAGTCTTCATGAAGCACCCGATATTGTTACTCTTGATTACAGATTACCTGATATTAACGGGCTTGAACTTCTAAGGAGGATCCGCCAGGAGAACCCAGAAACGCAGGTGATCCTGATATCTGAGCAGGATGACATAAGCATTGTTGTATCACTGCTTAAAATAGGAGCTTACGATTATATTACAAAATCCGAAAATATCCGGGAGCGTCTCCTGATAACTGTTCAGAATATCGGCAAGGAGATTGGTCTTAAAAGGGAACTGAAGGTCCTCCGAAAGGAAGTGCAGCAGAAGTACAGTTTCCGTAATACAATTCTTGGTGAAAGCAGGGCAATAAAGAAAGTCTATGAGCTGATTGAGAAAGCAATAAGTACTAATATCACTGTGATTATATCAGGTGAAACAGGTACAGGGAAAGAACTTGTTGCAAAGGCTGTTCATTTTAACTCGGTGCGCAAGGACAGATCTTTTGTTCCGGTAAATATTGCAGCTATCCCGTCAGAACTTATTGAGAGTGAATTGTTTGGTCATGAAAAAGGCGCCTTTACCGGAGCTGTATCACGCCGTATCGGATGCTTTGAAGAAGCTGACGGCGGCACGATTTTCCTTGATGAGATAGGAGAAATGGAGCTCAGCCTCCAGTCAAAACTGCTCAGAGTGCTACAGGAGAAGGAAATTGTAAGGGTTGGGAGCAATAAGCCTGTAAAGACCGATTGCCGGGTTATAGTTGCTACCAACAAAAACCTGAAGGAAGAGGTGAAAAAAGGAAAATTCAGGGAGGATCTTTACTACAGGTTATTTGGACTGCCTATTGAAATGCCTCCATTAAGGGAACGCGATAATGATATATTGATATTAGCACAGACCTTCATTTCCCAGTTCTGCCGGGAGAATAAGATTCCTCTGAAAAAGATTACAGAGGCTGCTCAGAATAAACTGATGGGCTATTCATTTCCGGGCAATGTAAGAGAGTTGAAATCAGTTATTGAACTTGCAGTAACACTCTCGGAAAAAGACGAGATTGAAGCGGCAGAGCTAAGACTCGAGTCCGCAGACCCTTTCCCTGTAACGATAAATGATGATCTGACCCTGAAGGAGTATGAGCTGAAGATAATAAGGGCAACCCTTCAGAAATACAACAATGACATAAAGAAAACCGCAGGGAAACTCGATATTGGCGTATCAACGATCTACAGAATATTGCAGAACGAAAAAAACAGCTGAAATTCATTCTCAAATTGAGAAAATATTCTCATTTTGAATATTCCAGATCTTTTTGATCCTATTATAACTAATTAGAAATCAATTTTTTAATAGATTATTATCGACTGGTTTAAAATTTGGAATAAGAATTCTCAAAAGATGTAGTAGGTTTGTTGCATGAAATTTATGATTGATACAATAATACATCTCATTTACAGTTGTTACAACCGGATAGTTATAAGGATCACAACATCATATGGTAACATAAAATAAAAACCCACCAAGGAACTTAATTAAAACTCAAACAGGAGGAAATAAAATGGAAAACAAAGAAAACAAAGAAAACAAAGAATTGAAACCAAACCCTGATCAGGTTTCTGCCGGAAGGCTTAAGATCGCAAGAATGGAAGGAATATCAAAAGGTGCCTGGACTGCTGCATTTATCGCCCTGGCTGTTTTAATCGCATTGGCTGTGTTCGGATACTATATGTATAAAACTGATCATAATGAGCAGCTTGCGCTTATGGATGATCAGAAAACAGCTTTTTCACTTCAGCTTACTGAACGTGATTCAGTAATTAACGAATGGCTGCTTACTTTTGATCAGATCGAACAAGATCTTGCCGAGATAAAGGAAAAAGAGAAAATGATAAATGTGGCATCTTCCGATTCAGAGATCTCAAAGAGCAGAAAAGACAAGATACGTGAAGATATCAGGTATATCAATACTCTGCTTGAAGCTAATAAACAGAAGATCGCATCATTAAACGCTCAGCTGAAAAAGACTGGGGTAACAATGAAAGCTCTCGAGGATAAAGTTGCCACTCTTGAAGCATCAGTAAAGCAGTATGAATCTGATATTAATGAAATGAAAACCGCTCTTGCCAACAAGGAAATCCAGATAGAACAGCTTAATACAAGGGTGACCGGGCTTGATCAGACTATTGCACAGCAGACTGAGACAATAAGCACCCAGATTGCTGAGATGAACAAGGCATATTTAATTTCAGGAACATTCAAGGATCTCCGCGACAGGGGTATTTTATCAAAAGAAGGAGGATTCCTTGGGATCGGAAGGAAGGAAGCAATTATTGAAGATTTCAGTGACACTCTGTTTGCACAGATTGACATTACAGAGATTAAGATGATCCCGGTAAATGCTAAAAATGCAAAGCTTATAACCGAGCATCCAACAGGATCATATGAGCTTATCAGACAGGATGAAAAAACTGTTGAGAGCATTGAAATAAAAGATCCCGGGCAGTTCTGGAAGATCTCAAAATATGCTGTTGTGGAGCTTGTAAAATAATCTCCCGCAAGTATAAACTGAAGAATTTCTACTACTCAGTATAATAATACAATCCTTATTATGCCCTGAACTCCAATCTTGTTCAGGGCATTTTTTATCTGTTTAATTAAGCCGCTTTGGGGGAGCAAGGTTGGGGCCGGGGTATATCTGTTGATTTTCAAGCGATTTTAGAAATTGTATTAATGATTCCTGACACTCATTTAAAATTATTGCTAAATTGAGATCATTAATACCGGATTAAAGTTTTGAAATTATTTATATGGAATCTCAGGTTGTTAATCTATTATTCTTATGAAAAATATTTCTATAATTATCATTGCCTTTATAGTGGCAGTCCTTATGACCGGCTGTAATAAGGGAGAAGGAAGCGGGAGCGTTTATGTGGATTGCGATCAGTCTTCTCCTCAGGCGCTTTATGCTTCAGGAAGGCTTAAGGATATTCTTATTGAATCAGGTTATTCCCTGACTGATGTTAACGATGAGGCGGCTTACAAAATAGAACTTTCATTTAAGACCGGTGATCTTCCGGCCGAATCTTTTTCAGTTACAGGAAAAGGTAAAAATATTGCAATTACCGGCGGTGATGCCAGGGGAATGATATACGGAGCCCTTTCAGTTTCAGAGGATCTTCGCAACGGCATAAAACTCGGAAAGATAACAGACAGGACGGAGAAGCCACATTACCCGTTGAGGGCGATAAAACATAACACTCCATGGGATTCATACAGGCCCAGCTCTGCTATCGATCAGCATTATGAAACTGTCCGCGACCTTGATTACTGGAGAGCCTTCCTCGACATGATGGCCGAGAACCGTTTCAATGCCCTTGGAATATTCAACCTGCATCCTTTTGTTTATATGATCAGACCGAAGAATTTTCCTGAAGCAAGTCCATTCAGCGAAGAGGAAATGAAGGAATGGGAATCTTTCCATCATGAACTGTTGCGCATGGCTGCTGAAAGGGCTATTGACACATACATCTTCCCGTTCAATATTTTTGTCAGCGAAGAATTCTCCCGGGCTCACAATGTGGCAACTGTAAATTACTATCCTCATTATTACTGTGCCGGGGATACATCAGAAATAGTACAGAGGTACATGCGCGAATGTATAACTCAGGTTCTGCAGGAGTATCCCGATCTGACAGGCATAGGTTTCACGCTAGGAGAAGGGATGGCCGGAATGACACCCCGGAAAAGGGAGAAATGGATGACAGATACCTACATCGAAGGTATGCGTCTGGCTGGTCGTAAGGTAAAGCTTGTACACAGAATACCCTTTTCAAGTACTACTGAATCGCTGGGAGCAACAAGCGTTGACCTGGAAAGACTGACACGCAAAGCAATTGAAAACGAGGCAGGCCTTGATTTTATTGAAGGTCCTGTGTGGGCAGACCTGAAATATAACTGGTCTCACGCCCATTCAACGCCTAAACTCGTAAAAGTCCATGGAGGGAAAATGTACGACACATTCTATAATCCTGAACCGGAAGGATATAAGGTAACCTACACAGCCCGAAATGAGGATTTCTTTGCACTCCGCTGGGGGGTTCCTCAGTTCATACGCGATCATATAAATCAGAACAGTCAGACCTATGTCGGAGGTTATTTTGTCGGTTCAGAGACATATATCCCGGCTCTCGATTATTTTACTGCAATTGAATCAACAGTAAGCTGGAAATATGCATTTGAGCGTCAGTGGCTGTTCTATAAATTATGGGGAAGGCTTCTATACGACCCTGCCACACCCGACAGGATCTTCGGGGATGAATTCATCAGGCGTTATGGGAAAATTGCCCGTTCTCTTCCTGAAGCATTTTCCCTGGCTTCATCAACCCAATTACGTCTTGCTTCTCTTTATGACTGCGGCTGGGATTTTACACTCTACGGAGAAGGTTTCATGGCATTGCAGGGAGACAGCACAAAGTATATATCTGTTGACAGACTCATCTCACAGCCGCCTTTGGACCCTGATTATGTATCTGTCAAGGATTATGTTGAAGGATTATCAAAGGGTATGACTTTCGAAGAGAATAAAGTCACGCCCCCGGAACTGATTGAATTATTAAGGAACGATTGCTCCAGGGCCCTGCAGCTTGTTAAGACAATCAATACAAGCAGGAACTCATCCCTGATGTATGAGGTTGCTGATGTAAAAACCTGGGCATATCTGGGACTTCACCTGGCAGAGAAGCTTGAAGGAGCAGTTGCTCTCCAGACATTCAGGGTGCAGGGAGGGGAGGAGAACCGGGAAAAAGCGATCACTCACCTTAAAGCAGCGCTTGAAAACTGGGATAAGGTAATTGAAATAACAAGACCTGTATATAAAGACATGCCCCTTACCCATCTTAACGGGAGCAGTCATGACAGGAATGACAATAATTTATTTCATTGGGCAAGGATAAGACCCGAGGTAGCCCGCGATATTGAAATAGCTGAACAGGCAGCTTTTTCTGAAGGGAGATGATAGGTGAAGATCATACCGGCAGCCGATCGTATAAAAAAGAAAGGCTGCAGTAGTTTGCAGCCTCTCTTAAAGAATAAGGGATCAGATCCATAGTTTGTCATAGGTTCTGCCTGTGCTGTCCCATTCGGGAGTAGCATCGAAATAGATTGCGCCCTTCCTCAGCATCGGCTTAACGGCCTCTTCATTGAGTTCAATACCCAATCCGGGGGCATCAAGCGGGACGTTGGCAAAGCCTTTTGTTATAATTGGCTGAGAGCCCGTCATTTTTACCATTGTTTCCCACTGTGGTCTGTCGGCATTATGATGCTCAAGGGCAAGGAAGTTTTCCGTGGCCGCTGCACAATGAACATTAGCCATAAAAGCGACAGGGGTACTGTTGGCATGAAGAGCCATTGGGATACCGGCTTCTTCAGCATAATCTCCGATCTTCTTCGTTTCCAGGATACCACCGGCGCTTACAAGATCCGGATGGATAATATCGACAGCATGAGCGTCTATTAAGGGCTTGAATCCTCCAAGCAATCCGCCGAGCATATATATATCTTCTCCGACACAGGTTGGGGTTTCAACGGCGTCTGTAATTGTTCTCCACTGATCAGTATAGTACCATGCCACCAGATCCTCAAGCCAGGCCATCCTGTATTTATCGAGCACCTTGCCCAGCCTGATGAACTGGTTCATATCAATATGTCCGAAGTGGTCGCAGGAGAGAGGCACTTCCATGCCAACTGCATTCCTTACCTCTTCAACTACTTTGGCAATGCCTTCCAGTCCCTTATCTGTAATCTGCACCTGTGTGAAGGGATGGTCCTGTTTCCAGTAATCAGTATAACCGCCATTGGCAAAGCTCCTTCCCATGTAATAATTGTTCAGACCTCCATGTTCATTCCAGTATTTGGAATTAACAAGCGTATCCGGCTGATCCATAACATGATGTATCCCAAGGTCCATTTTAAGCCATGTAAATCCCTGCACATTAAGTCTGTCGAGCAGTCTCTGTTTCTGTACTGCAGGATCTTTTGATTCTGGTGTATCGGCGTACAGTCGTACTTTATCGCGGTACTTTCCGCCAAGGAGCTGCCATACAGGCACTCCGAGTGCTTTACCGCATATATCCCAGCAGGCCATCTCAACTGCACTTACTCCGCCTCCCTGGCGACCATGGAAACCGAATTGCTTAATGACCTTGAATATCATTTCAACGTTACAGGGATTGAGGCCAACGATCTTGCTTTTGAGGAACAAAGCGAAACGCTGATCCGTACCATCTCTTATATCTCCCAGTCCGTAGATACCCTGGTTTGTATCTATTCTGATAATACGCGACATCATTCCCCCGTTGCCTTTCTCAGCAACTCTGAGATCAGTTATTTTAAGATCCGACGGACTTGATGCCCGCGATACTTTCTGGGTTGTCTGGGCGATTGTGTCTTCGATTGAAAGATTCACCATTCCTCCCAGGGCTATACCTCCGAGAGCTGCTTTTTTAAGAAAGCTCCTGCGGTCATTTGAGGTTTTAGGGTTAGCGATCTCAGCGTTAACAGCTTCTCTTTCTGCCCTTTCCTCTTTTCTTGTCTTTTCAGCAATCTGCTGCAGTATTGTTTTCATAGTTTTAAATTTATTAAATAAATCAGTTGGTTAAATTTTTATCAGATCCATAGTTTATCATAGGTTCTGCCTGAGCTGTCCCATTCGGGTGTAGCATCAAAATATACTGAACCTTTCCTCATTGTTTTCTTCAGATTGTCATCATTAAGTTCAATTCCTAGTCCGGGAGCGTCAAGAGGAACGTTGGCAAAGCCTTTTGTAACAAGAGGTTGTGAACCTGTAACCTTTACAAGGCCTTCCCAGTTGGGCACATCGACATTATGATGTTCAAGGGCAAGGAAATTCTCGGTTGCTGCTGCACAATGAACCATAGCCATGAAAGCTATAGGAGTGCTGTTTGTATGCAGAGCCATAGGGATGCCAGCCTCTTCTGCATAATCACCGATCTTCTTTGTTTCAAGTATGCCTCCGGCACTTACAAGGTCAGGCTGGATGATATCCACAGCATGGGCATCAATAAGAGGTTTGAAGCCACCAAGCAATCCTCCGAGCATATATATATCTTCTCCTGTACATGTCGGAGTTTCAATGGCGTCCGTAATAGTCCTCCACTGGTCTGTATAATACCATGCAACACAATCTTCAAGCCATGAGAGACGGTATTTATCCAGGGCTTTCCCCATTCGTATTGTCTGGTTAAGATCAAAATGCCCGAAATGGTCAACAGAGATGGGGACCTCGGTTCCGACAGCATTCCTGACGCCTTCAACTATTTTACATATCTCTTCAATGCCTTTATCGGTTATCTGGACTTGTGTAAAAGGGTGGTCTTTCTTCCAGTAGTCAGTATAGCCGCCCTCGGCATAACTTCTTCCCATATACCAGTTGTTAATCCCGCCGCCTTGCTCGGTCCAGAATTTGGTATTAACAAGGGTATCAGGAATATGGCTTATCTGATGTATACCAAGGTCCATTTTGAGCCAGGTAAATCCTTCGACGTTCAATCTGTTCTTCAGTTTCTGCAGCTGAACAGCCGGGTCCCTGTCTTCGGGAGTGTCTGCATACAATCTTACCTTATCACGGTATCTTCCGCCCAGGAGCTGCCATATGGGTACGCCCAGAGCTTTGCCGCAGAGATCCCAGCAGGCTGTCTCCACTGCACTTACACCAACACCCTGGCGGCCATGGAAGCCGAACTGCTTAATTACTTTGAAGATCATTTCAACATTGCAGGGGTTAAGCCCGATGATCTTGCTTTTAAGGAAAAGCGCAAGACGCTGGTCGGAGCCATCTCTTACATCGCCGATACCATAGATACCCTGGTTGGTTTCTATTTTGATAATACGATTGGCAAAGCCGTTCATATTGCCTTTTTCAGCGACCCGAAGATCAGTGATTTTAAGGTTTGAAGGATTTGACGCACGTGATACCTTCTGGGTAGTCTGAGCAATTGTATCCTCAACAGAAAGGTGCATCAAACCGCCGAGAGCTATACCACCAAGGGCTGCTTTTTTCAGAAAATTACGGCGGTCACCGGAAGTTTTAGGATCAGCTATCTCTGCTTCAATAGCTTTCCTTTCAGCTCTTTCCTGCTGTTTTGTTTTTTCAGCAATTTCCTGTAAAATAGTTTTCATGATTAAATTGAGGTAATTTAGTATTGGTTAATAAATAATTGATAATTAATGATATATGGATATGTTTAATCCTGCAGAAATCTTTAAAAGGGCAAATTGAAATACATTTTTTGTAACTGTTATAAATATACATTTTTTGTCTTGTTATATTTCCTATGGGAGGTATAATTATTGATCAGTATCCTTTGTGATTCACCACGGAGAACACGGATTAACACGGAAATAAGCTGAGGAAAACCTCCGTGTAGCTCCGTGTACTCCGGTGCGCCACGAGGCGTGCGTTAATATAAATAAATACCTATAAGGATGAA